>NZ_JBDPMJ010000030.1:0-91639 GCF_039880665.1 Nonomuraea sp. B5E05 | reverse complement strand
GTTGTTCGGGACGCGCTTTGGGGTGGGCGTGCCGGGACAGGGTGAACACCGTGGCGGTGCCGTAAGTCTTGCCGTCGTGGCGGACCTCGATCTCTTCCAGGTGGAAGGGGTCGAAGACGATCTGCACGCGGCGGCGGCGCTATCGCGTGTTCACCAGCGGAACCCCCGAAGGAGGAATACTGAACAGGCCTTCTAACGCCTTCTTCGTCAGAATCAAGCAAGGCACCCCGTAACCCACCACCTCAGGAGGGGGCGTCCCGCGGGATGCCCCCTCCTACGAGAGGCAGCCATGCAGTCACCGACCTTTCTGCACGACCTTCTGGCCTCGACCCTCTTCGCCGAGGAGCTCGATGACGAGATGGACCTGTGGTCGCTCGGGTTCAGCGCCATCTGGACTAAGGGCGCGGACCTCGACGCCCTGGCCCGAGCCTTCTCCATGGACCTCACCACCCGCACCCCGAGCTATCTCAGCGAAATCCTCGACCACAACATCGACGACGGTTCCCTCTGGGTGGCCGAGGCCGGAGGCTGGACGAGCATCTTGCCGGCGAGTTCCGACGACCAGTTCCTGCTGTCGCTGACCGAAGGTGGCCTTCAGGCCCTCAGCCTCAGCATGGACATCAGCAACAGGGACTCCTTCAAGTACGCCCGCGACGGGCGCATGGTCGCCTCCTTCAGCCCTTCCTTGCTAGACCCAGTGTTCGGCGACGACCCGCCCGGGCTCGACCACCTGATGGATGGGCTGCGCTTCCGGATCAGCGACGACGACATCCTCGACAGTCGCGTGGACCGAGAGGAGAGCATCAGCTCGGCCCTGGCACTGATCGGACGTATCACGGAAACCGACATCGCTACTGACTGGTTGGAGGCGCAACACTCACGCATCGGCACTCTTTAACGTTCACGCACAGCTTGTCACAGAAGTTGATTGAGGGGCCTTGGCCCTTCACCCGCGTTCCGCAGTTCGTGGGCACACGGAATCGCGCGGTGAGCTGATTCCGCTGGTAGAGCGCTTGCCGAAGATGTGACCGAGTGCTTCGGGCTCGAAAACGTAATACCAGCCGACCTGCGCTCTTCCATCTCCCCGTACCGCCGCCCGCGCGGCGACCCGCTGGAACACCTCCTTGACCGGCTCAGGTCCCAGGCGCTGGCGGGCTTGGTGATCGCCCCACGGGTCGGCGCCTGCCAGCGCGCTCCCGGCACCAGGGCCAGCATGCCCGTCAGCTTCTCGGCGACCTCCTCGTAGTCGTCGTCCGGATAGAGGCACAACGCGACCAGCAGGTAGATGACCACATGCACGGGAAGTTTGCGCACGCGACGCTCCCGGCACCCGTGCGTGGTGATAGCCGCGTCCAGGGCTTGGCGAGGAATCAGCGATGTCAACGCACCAATCGCGACCAGATCCGTCAACCGCCCCGAACCCCCTATACCATCGGCCAAGATCACCGGGCGAGGCTACCAGCAAGATCACTATCTAAACGGCATTGGCCCCACTGACCTTCCACAGCAAGCAGGGACCGACAGCTGTCACAACCCTTCACAGAGAGGCGACTCATCCATGATGTACCAACAGAAGCCGGGGCGGCCCCCAGGGAGCCCCGCCCTCTCTCGATCATCGTGCTGGTGCTGGTTTTCAGCTTCCAGCTCGGCCACAACCCGACAGAAATCCGCGAGATCCTCATCCCCGTGGTGATGGCACTCGTCGCCCTCGGCGTCGCCTGGTCGGTGAGCGGCCAGTCAGCCAACTAGCCACCAGCCTGCCATCCGCAGCGCTCAACACCGGCTGTTAGCAAGGGTGTTAGCAAAGAAGCCCTCCGCGATCTTGCGGAGGGCTTCTGAGCTGGAGCCGCCTTGGGGATTCGAACCCCAGACCCCTTCATTACGAGTGAAGTGCTCTGGCCGACTGAGCTAAGGCGGCGTGCCGTACGGCGTGACAGAGTCTACAGGAGCCCGAAGGGTTCTCGCTCCCACCTATTGCCCCGGCTCCCCGTACGTCGAGTCGTACGCCTTCCGCGGCCCGCACACGCTCGCCTTCGAGCAGGCGCACCGCCGGCCTCCGTCGTTGAGCCGCACCACCACCGAGTCGGACGGCACGTTGTGCCCCACCACGGTGCCGGTGCCTTCCGGGGTTTCCACGTTCGTCCCCACCCGGGGTGCCGAGGCACGGAACTCCTGGTAGAGGGGGTGTTCGTACTTGAGGCAGCACATGAGCCGCCCGCAGGCCCCCGCGATCCGCAGCGGGTTGACCGGCAGGTCCTGGTCCTTGGCCATGCGTACGGACACCGGCTCGAAGTCCTTGAGGAACGTGGCGCAGCACAGGTCGCGCCCGCAGGGCCCGATGCCGCCCTGGAGCCGCGCCTCGTCCCTGGGGCCGATCTGCCGGAGTTCGACCCTGGCCCGCAGGTTGCGGGCCAGGTCGCGGACGAGTGCGCGGAAGTCGACGCGGTGGGGGGCCGAGAAGTAGACGGTGTAGACGTTGTCCTCGTCGAGGTAGTCGACGCCGACGACCTTCATGGGCAGGGTGTGCCGTTTGATGAGGCGTTTGGCCACGCTGCGAGCCTCGGCTCTGCGGCGTTTGTTGGATTCGTCGCGGGCGAGGTGTTCCTCCTCGGCCGGCCCCGCGCACACGGGCAGTCCGTCGATGTCCTCGCTGCTCCATTGGGGCGCCCACACGCACTCCGCCACCTCTGGACCCGAGTCGGTGGGTACGAGCACTTTGTCGCCCACCTTGGGGCTGTGCCCGCCCGGGTCGAGGTAGTAGAGCCTTCCGTAGCGGGTGAAGCTCACGGCCATGATCATTCCCATGGGCTCGAGCTCGCCTCCTTGACCGGCATCGGGGGTCCTTGCGGCCTTCCTTTTCCACATTACGTGCCGCCCGCACCAGGAGTCATGGGGGCGTGCGATCAGTTGGCCGAGGGGCACACCGCTGCTGTTGACAGACCGTAGTCGTAGATCATCTGGACGTTATCCCGCATGCACTTGTTGTTGCCGACGGAGGACACTCCTGGCTGTCGAATGAGCAGGCTGACGACTTTGTCCGCGTCGGCCTCCGGCCGGAGCTTCAACCTGAAGGATTCGGGCATGTCCTTCACCTCGGTCTCGTTGATCATCTTCTTGTTGGCCTTGAACGACATGCGGAAGTTCTCGTACGCCGCCTTCTGATCCTCGTAGACGAATGAATCGACCTCGGGCATTCTCTCGATCAGTGTCCGGAGCGCCGTCTTCTCCGCCTCCGTCGCCGCCTTCCCCTCCTTCGCGACCTCGAAGTCCTGCTCACCGGAGTAGGTGCGCTCCGCGCCGCACGCAGGCCAGGATGACTCTCGGCCGCAGAGGAAGACGCTGATGTCCATACGCCGGTTTGGTGCGCTCCCCGCCTTTTCGACGAGGTCACGGCGGCCCTCCCTGTCGACAACATCGTAGAGACCGGGCAGTTTGCGAAGCGCCGCCGATACCTGGCTCGGAGCGGTCCCCTCCTTGAGCTTGAGCCGGAACGACGGCGGGAAATCAGCCGGATCGGCCTTGTCCAGCAGCTCCTGATCGTTCGCGAACTCCTGGCGGAAGCGGTTGTAGGCGAGCACCTGACCCTCGAAGACCACGACCTCGACCTCCGGCAGCTGCCGTACCGCTTGCTCGATCGCCTGCATCTGCTCAGGGGTTGCCTCGTTGCCGTCACACGTCGTCTTCGTGCAGAGCTGGACGACCATGTCGGCCTGGTCGATCGGGAGGGACTCCGGGTTCGTGGCCACCGCGTGGTCGACGTCGCCCGGTCCGCCCAGCCCCACCGCGGCCGCCGTGCCCGCGAGCACGACCGCCGCGGCCGCGGTCACCAGCCGGTGGTTCACCCGGAAGCGCCGCTCCGGCGCCCGCAGCGGCCTGAGCGTGCCGGGGTCGAGCGTGGCGCCCGCCTCCGTGAGCGCTTCGCGCAGCCGGTCTTCGATCGGGCTGTGGTTCATGATTCCTCCCCGAGTGCTCGGCCGAGCGCGGCGAGCCCCCGCGCGATGGTGGATCGGGCCGTGCCGGCGCTGATCCGCATGGTGTCGGCGACCTCCTGATCGGTGAGGTCGAAGTAGTAGCGCAGGGTGAGGGCCTCGCGCTGCCGGCGCGGCAGCTCGCGCAGCGCCAGCAGCACCTCCCGCCGCTCCTCCCCGAGCATCGCGGCGCTCTCCGCCGACCAGACAGGCGGTTCGTACGGCACCGCCCGCCGTAACACGGTCGCCCGCCTGCGTAGCACCGACCGGCACCCGTTGAGCACCGCGGAACGTACGTAGGCCAGCGCCTTGTCGGCGTCGCGCAGCCTGCCCCGGCCGGCGTGGGTGCGGGCGAACGCCTCCTGCACGACGTCCTCGGCGCTGGCCTGGTCACCGAGCATGAGCAGAGCGAGCCGTACGAGGCCCACGTGGTGCTCGGCGAAGATCGACGCCACGTCCACGCGCTGCCGGGCGAGGGCTTCCTGTTGGGTGAGCAGTTCGACTTCCACGTAACAGAGACGCCTGGCGGCCCCGTCTGCTGCTTCTGTCACCCGGTCATCTCATGGGCGCAGCGCCAGCATCATGGCCTCGATCGCGATCTGGGGGTTGACGTTGGCGGCCAGGCGTTCCCTGCACTGCATGATCGCGTCGATCCGCCGCAGCGTCTCCTCGGGCGTGGACGCCTTGGCCAGCTGGTCGAGGTCGAAGCGGATGTCGTCGTTGGCCAGCTCGACGGCGGCGCCGAACTGCATGGCCAGCACGTCGCGGTAGTAGGACACCAGCTCCAGCAGCGCCGAGTCCAGCGAATCGCGTTTGATGCGGGTGGCCCGGGACTTCTGCCGGTCCTCCAGCTCCTTCAACGCGCCCGCGCCGCCGCGTACGAGCCCTCGGTTGAGCCCTTTGCCCGTGGAGCCCTCGCCGTAGATCTTGCGCAGCTCGGCGGTCTCGTTGTCGTTGAGGGCGGCCGTGGCGGCGGCGGCCTCTTCCTCGGCCGTCTTCACCAGCCGCTCGGCCGCGGCCACGCACTCGCCGACCCCCGTCAGCGCGCGTGGAATGCTCAACACCGCCTCGCGGCGTGCCCTGGCTCCCTCGTCGAGGGCCAGCGCCCGCGCCCTGCTGACGTGCCCCTGAGCGGCTCTGGCGGCGAACCTGGCGATGTCGTGCGGCACGCTGTCGCGGGTGGCCAGCACGTGGGCGACGGCCTCCGTGGCGGGTGTGGCGAGGGTGACCAGCCGGCAGCGGGACCTGATGGTGATCATCAGGTCGTCTGGGGCGGGGGAGCACAGCAGCCACACCGTGCGGGGCGGCGGCTCCTCGATGGCCTTGAGCAGGGCGTTGGCGGCCGACTCCGTGGCCCGGTCGGCGTCTTCGAACAGGATGACCCGCCACCGGCCCTGCGTGGGCGCCCCGGCCGCGCGCAGGATGAGCTCGCGGGTCTGCTTGACGCTGTAGGACAGACCTTCAGGGCGTACGGACTCCAGGTCGGGGTGCGAGCCGATCAGCACCTGGTGGCACTGGTCGCAGTGGCCGCAGCCGGCGTCGGGGCACAGCAGCGCCGCTGCGAAGGCGCGGGCGGCCTCTTCCCTGCCCGAACCGGGCGGGCCGGTGAAGAGCCAGGCGTGCGTCATGCCCGCGCCGCGCCCGCCCCCGATGACCTCGCCGGCCGCCGCCGCGGCCCGCGACAGCACGGCGGTGGCTTGGTCCTGACCGACCAGGTCATCGAAAACCGTCACGAGGCAAGGCTAGTCGCGGATGGCGGGCATCGTGCCGGTGGCGTCTTCTGACTCCCTCGGCACCGGGTCGGGCAGGATCTCGTGGATGCGGTCCTGGATCTGGCGGGTGAGCACCTCGGCCGGCAGGGTGCCGTCGACCACGAGGTAGCGCTCGGGCGCCGCGGCGGCCAGCTTGCGGAACTCCTTGCGCACCCGCTCGTGGAACTCCAGCGGCTCGGCCTCGATGCGGTCGGCCGCGCCGCCCAGCCGGGTCAGCCCCACCTGGGGAGGCGTGTCGATGAGCACGGTCAGGTGCGGCACCAGCCCGCCGGTCGCCCAAGCGTTGATCTTGGACACGTCCTCGGGGTCGAGCGCCCGCCCGGCGCCCTGGTAGGCCAGCGACGAGTCGACGTAGCGGTCGGTGATCACGAGTGAGCCGCGGTAGAGGGCGGGCCTGATCACCTTCTCCACGTGCTCGGCCCGGTCGGCGGCGTAGAGCAGGGCCTCGGCACGGGGCGACAGGCCGCGCTCGGCCGCGTCGAGCAGGATGGCGCGCAGCCGCATGCCGACCTTGGTGGAGCCGGGCTCGCGCGTCTGCACGACGTCGTAGCCCTGGTCGCGCAGCCAGATGGCGATCAGCCGCGACTGGGTGGTCTTACCCGACCCTTCACCGCCCTCGAACGCCACGAACAGACCCGGCACGTGCTCGGCCGGCTCGGTGCCCAGCCGCTCGCCCCGCACCGCGGCGATCAGGTCGGCGGTGAGGGGCACGCCCTTCCTGTCGTCCATGTGGCGCAGCGCGAGGATGCCGACGGCGGTCGCGAGCACGCCGCCGATCAGCAGCACCAGGTTGGACCCGTCGAACTGGTAGGCGAACTCGCCCAGGTCGAGCACGTGCACACCGAAGATCGCCGCCACCGGGTTGGCCACGGCGACCACGAGCAGGAGCGTCACGCGCGCGGTGGACTGCAGGAACGAGAACGTACGGCCGCGCAGCCCGTCTTCGACCTCGAGCCCGATCAGCGTGTAGCCGATGATCCAGGCGATGCCCGCACACGCGCCGAGCACGACGGTCAGCATGACCACGATCGGCAGGTTGTGCACCAGCGCGATCGTGACGAGCACCAGCCCTGCCACGGTGATGGCCAGGCCGAACAGCCGCCGCCGCGACAGCTGGCGCAGCAACCTGGGCCCGAAGAACATGCCCAGCGCCATGCCGACGAAGACCGCGCCGAACACGACGCCGTAGGCCGCGTCGCCACCGCCGAGCGCGCCGACGTAGATCTTGGCGACGCCGACCACGGCCCCACCCGCGGCGAACGCCCCCAGCATGCCGATGATGAGGCCGCGCACCATCCGGTGGCCGCCGACGAACCGCCAGCCCTCGATGACCTGCTTGAGCACGGACGGCGTGGAGATGGCGCCGTCACGCTTGGGAATGCCGCGCAGTGTGAAGATCAGGAAGGCTGACACGAGGTAGGCGCAGGCGTTGACGATGAGCGCCAGCCCTGTGGCGTCGCGGCCGGACAGGAACGGCACCGTGCTCGTGACCACGTCGCCCACCACGGACAGCGCGGCGAAGAGCATGGCGGCGATCGGCGCGGTGCCGTAGGTGACCAGCAGGTTGAGCTGGTTGGCCGACTCGAGTTGCTCCTTGGGCACCAGGTTGGGGACGGTGGCGTCCTTGGCCGGGACCCAGAACAGGTTGATGCACTCGACCAGAAGGGTCGCGATGATCACCCACTGGTAGCTGTGCACGAACGGGATCGACAACACGATGGCGAACCGGGCGAGGTCGGCCGTGAACATCGTCAGCCGCCGGTCGAACCTGTCGGCGAACACGCCCGCGAGCGGCCCGAGCAGGATGGCGGGCAACATCTTGGCCACGAACACGCCGCCGATGGCCAGCGACTGCACGCGGTAGTCGTCCTGCATCAGGTTTCCGGCCAGCGCGGTCAGCGCCAGGATGTTGAGCCAGTCGCCGAGACTGCACACCGACATGGCGGTCCACAGCCGCCGGAAAGGCGCATTGGCCAGCACGTGAGCCGGGCGGCGTCGGCCAGGGGCAGTCATGATTTCAGCGTATCCAGGTGTTGACCGGAAGCGGGCAGTCAGGGGAGGAGCCGGAAATGCCCGGCTGCTCGTGGCTGAGGGTATTACGTCGGCGGGCTGGTGCGCAGGTTTCGCACCTCGAAAGGGGCCCCAAATCCATCATCAATTGATAACTCCGGCCTCATGTCGCGCCGCCTCCACCAGTGGCCGCCATTCGGCGCGGATGTCGGGCGGCAACTCCAGCTCGTCGAACAGCTCGACGAGCAGCACGCCGTCGAGGTGGTCGAGCAGCTCCTGCGGCCCGCCCTCGCACAACAGCGTGGTGTAGGCGGCCCGCCGCTGGTCGCGGTCGGCCAGGTCGTGGACGTGACCGCGCAGCCGCACGACGCCCAGCGCCGCCGCGACCGGCAATCGCCGCAGCCGGCTCGGCACGTGGAACGTACGCCCGTCACCGCTCACGCGCGCGGCGAACTCGACCTTCGCCTCCAGCACCAGCCGGAACCCGGCGGCGTCGAGAATGCGCCCGGCCGTCTCCAGCGTCGGCGACTTCCTGCCGTGCTCGTAGGCCGACAGCGTCGTGCGCGAGGTGCCGCTCACGCTGGCCAGAGCCTTCTGGTTGAGGCTCGCGGCGTGCCTGGCCTGCTTGAACAGCAGGCCGCCGCGCTCGGCCCAGAGCGCCACCTCCTGCCGCAGCACCCGCTCCACCGGCGAAGGACCCATGTCGCACCTCCGACTCGTATCCGGTCGGATACTGTACGCCACCATGGCCCTACGTGACCAGCGGATTGCGGAAAGTCAGGCGCGCAACTCCAACATCGTGATCTCGGGCGGCGCCCCCACCCGCACCGGCGGCCCCCAGAACCCGGCGCCCCTGGTCACATAGACCGGCACGCCGTCGACCGTGGCCAGCCCCGACACCACCGGCTGCTGCAGCCCCACCACCAGGTTGAACGGCGCGAGCTGACCGCCGTGCGTGTGCCCGGACAGCTGCAGGTCGACGCCGTGACGGGCGGCCTCGGCGACCTGGACGGGCTGGTGGGCGAGCAGCACGGTGCTCCTGCCCGCCGAGCGCCCGCCGAGCGCCTTGTCGAAGTCCGGAGGATCGCCCGCGTCCGCCCCGCCGACGTCGTTGACGCCGGCCAGGTCGAGCACGGCGCCCTGGTGCCTGATCTCCACCCGTTCGTTGCGCAGAGAACGTACGCCGAGCTCCGCGAGCTCCTGGATCCACTCGCCGGGGCCTCCGGGCACGTAGTACTCGTGGTTACCGGTCACGAAATAGGCCCCGTAGCGGGACTCCAGGTTCTTGAGCGGCCGGGCCAGCGGCCCCAAATCGGCGACCGGCCCGTCCACGAGGTCCCCCACGATCGCCACCACGTCGGCCTCCAGGCCGTTGATCATGCGGACGATGCGCTCGGTGTGCCGCAACCCCGTCAGCGGCCCCAGGTGTACGTCGCTCACCACGGCGAACCGCAAGCCGCTGAGCCGGGGATCCAGCTTCGGCAGCGTGACCGCGACCCGTTCGGTCACGGGGTCGCCCAGAGCGGTCGCCACGCCGTACCCGACCGTGCCCAGCGCACCCACGCCGGCCACCGCGGCGGTTGCCCGCCCCACGAAGAGGCGCCTGCTCATCGGGGCCGGCTCCGCCGCGGGAGGCGCGACCGGCTCGTCCTCGGCGGGACCGCCGGCCCCGGCCAGCACCGGCACCGGCTCAGGCTCGGGAGCCGCGCTCCGCGGAGCGGCCCTGCGCAACAGCAGCGCCGCCACGGCCCGCGGGACCTCCAGCACGACCAGAATGACGACCAGGTAGAACATCACGGCCACCCAGAGGTAGCCCGGCCAGGCGAGCCAGTGCCCCCACGCAACCCGCGAGCCCGCGAAAGCCGCGGCCACGAGCAGCACCATGCCTACCAGGCCCCAGGTCAGCGCCTTGCGCAACCGCCCGGGGCCCGTCGTCGAACGCACCATCCGATGCCACAGATAGAAATGCGCGAGCGCGACGATGCACAGAAACATCAGGACGAACAACACATACTGATGCTACTTACGACTTGGTCGCCTGCTTCTTCGCGGTGGCCTTTTTCGCCGGAGCCTTCCTCGACGACTTCTTCGGCGCGGGAGCCCGCTCACGACGCTCGGCCAGCAGCTCCGCCGCCCGCTCAATCGTGATGTCCTCGACCGTGTCGCCCTTGCGCAGCGACGCGTTCGTCTCGCCGTCGGTGACGTAAGGGCCGAACCTGCCCTCCTTCACCACGACCGGCTTCTTGGAGTTGGGGTCGTCGCCCAGCTCGCGCAGCGGCGCCGCGGCCGCGGCCCGCCGTCCACGCTGCTTCGGCTGCGCGAACAGCTCCTTGGCCTGCTCGATGGTGACCGTCAGCAGGTCTCCTTCGGAGGCCAGCGAACGGGAGTCGGTGCCCTTCTTCAGGTAAGGGCCGAACTTGCCGTTGTAGGCCACGACCTCCTCGCCGTCGAGCTCGCCCACAGGCCTGGGGATGGACAGCAGCTTGAGCGCGTCCTCGAGCGTGATGGTGTCGAGCGACATCGACTTGAACAACGAACTCGTACGCGGCTTCGGCGCGTCGGCCTTCTTGCGCTTCTTGGGCGCTTCGTCCTCCGCCGGCTCGGGCAGGATCTCCGTCACGTAAGGCCCGTAACGGCCGTCCTTCGCCACGATCGTGTGGCCGGTCACCGGGTCCTTCCCCAGCTCCCTGTCACCCGTCGGCCGCGAGAACAGCTCCTCCGCCTTCTCCGCCGTCAACTCGTCGGGCGTCATGTCCTCGGGCACGTTGACCCGCGAGCCGTCACGGTCGAGATAGGGGCCGTAACGTCCGACCCGCAGCACGATGTCGGTGCCCTTCACCGGGAACGAGCTGATCTCCTTGGCGTCGATGTCGCCGAGGTCGGTGACCATCTCCTTCAGGCCCTCGTCGCCGTCGACGCCGTAATAGAAGCGCTGCAGCTCCGGCACCCGCTCCGCCCGGTCGTTGGCGATGTCGTCGAGCACCTTCTCCATCTCGGCCGTGAAGTCGTAGTCGACCAGGTTGCCGAAATGCTGCTCGAGCAGGTTGACCACCGCGAACGCCAGGAACGACGGCACCAGGGCCGTGCCCTTCTTGAAGACGTAGCCGCGGTCGAGGATCGTGCCGATGATCGAGGCGTACGTCGACGGCCGCCCGATCTCGCGGTCCTCCAGCTCCTTGACCAGCGACGCCTCGGTGTAGCGGGCGGGCGGCTTGGTCGAGTGGCCGGCCACGTCGAGCCGGGTGACGGTGAGCGCGTCGCCCTCGGCCAGGTTGGGCAGCCGCTTCTCCGAGTCGTCACGGTCGGTCGACGGATCATCTGACCCCTCGACGTACGCCTTGAGGAACCCGTAGAACGTGATCGTCCGCCCCGAGGCGCTGAACTCGACGTCCTCGCCCCCCGACGACCGGCCCATCACCTTCACCGTGATCGACTCGCCGACCGCGTCCTTCATCTGCGACGACACCGTACGCTGCCAGATCAGCTCGTACAGCCGGAACATGTCGCCCGACAGCCCGGTCTCACCCGGCGTGCGGAACTCCTCGCCCGACGGCCTGATCGCCTCGTGCGCCTCCTGCGCGCTCTTCACCTTGCTGGCGTAGACGCGGGGCTTGTCTGGGACGTACGCGGCGCCGTACAGCTTGATCGCCTGTGACCGCGCGGCCGCCACCGCCGTCTCCGACAGCGTGATGCTGTCGGTACGCATGTAGGTGATGAAGCCGTTCTCGTAGAGCCGCTGCGCCACCTGCATGGTGTATTTCGCGGAGAACCCCAGCTTCCTGCTGGCCTCCTGCTGCAGCGTGGTCGTCCTGAACGGCGCGTAGGGCTTGCGGGTGTACGGCTTGCGCTCGACCGACTTGACCCCGAACGACGAACCCCGCAGCCGGCCCGCCAGCTCGCCCGCGGCGGCCTCGGACAGGTGGAGCACGTCGGCGTTCTTCAGCTGACCCGTGCTGGTGAAATCGCGCCCCTGTGCCACCCGCTTGCCGTCGACCACGGTCAGCGTCGCGGTGAAGTCGCGCGGCCGCTCCTCCGCCTTGCCGGTGTCGAACAGCGCCTGCAGATCCCAGTAGTGGGCAGACGTGAACGCCATACGGTCGCGCTCGCGCTCCACCACCAGCCGGGTCGCCACCGACTGCACGCGGCCCGCCGACAGACGCGGCTTGACCTTCTTCCACAGGACGGGGCTGACCTCGTAGCCGTAGAGCCGGTCGAGGATGCGCCTGGTCTCCTGGGCGTCGACAAGGCGCAGGTTGAGGTCGCGCGGGTTGGCCACGGCGTCCTGGATCGCCTGCTGGGTGATCTCGTGGAAGACCATGCGGTGCACGGGGACCTTGGGCTTGAGCACCTCGCGCAGGTGCCAGGCGATCGCCTCACCCTCGCGGTCCTCGTCAGTGGCCAGATAGAGCTCGTCAGCGTCCTTCAGCAGCTGCCGCAGCTTGTTGACCTGCGATCGCTTGTCGGGGTTGACGACGTACAGCGGCTCGAACTCGTGCTCGACGTTCACCCCGAGCCGTGCCCAGGGCGCACCCTTGAACTTCTCGGGGATGTCGTCGGCCTTCTCCGGCAGATCGCGGATGTGGCCGATGCTCGATTCGACGATGTAGCCGCGCCCGAGGTAGCCCGCGATGGTCTTCGCCTTGGCGGGCGACTCGACTATCACCAGGCGTGTTCCGCCGGCGCTGCCGTTCTTGGCTGGCACGCTGCTTCCTACCTCGCTGTTCGCTAGCTATCCCCCTGCCGGGAGTCGGCACAGACTGAAAAGGTAACCCGACTCGCGGAAATTTCCTTCCCCCCGGGCTACCCACTGGCTTCCGGGTCCACCCACAAGCACGCAGAATAAGGCTCATCGAGCGGCATGGCGCCCTGACTCACTCTGGAGACTAATCGTTGTGCTCGACTACTCCTACATGGATATCTTCATTCCGCGCGACCTCACTCGCGAAGCAGCACGTCAACTGCTGACCGAACACGCAGAGTACGGTCAGTGGGAGCTCGCGCGCGTGCGCGTACACCCCGACGGGAGCCGGCACGTACGCCTGCGCCGGAAGGTCATGCGGGTCCGGCGCACGTTCTGAGGACGAACATGTTGAAGGCGGACATGGTGAACGCGGACATGGCTTTGCCCGCCCCGGGCCGCGCCCCCGGAACGGGCAAAGCATCTCTCGCTGACCGCTCGCCGGACGCGAGTGTCAGCCGATCTGGTCAGGCGCTGTTACGCGCCTGCGGCGTCCTGCTCAGTGCCTGCGGCCCGGACGGAAGCGGCGGGCGGTCGCGAACAGGGTCGCCGAGGCGGCGAACAGCCCACCGAGCATGAGGGCGAGCAGCGAGCTGGAGTTCATTCCCGTCACGCCGGCCGGCTGCTCGGCGCTCATCAGGCCCAGGTTTCCGACAGGCAGGTTACGGGTGGCGGAGGTCACCACGCCGCCGGCCGGGGTCGAGGCCACCAGCGACGTCGCCGGAGCGAGCGGGGAGGCGGCGGCGCCGGAGGACCGGGCGTGACCGGACCTGGCGGCCGACGCCGCGGTCCGCTTCTTCGGCTTGGCCGGCGTCACGACGGTCCGCTTGGGCGCGGCCGGTGTCTTCGCCTGGGCGGGCAGCCCGGGCAGGCCGGGCACACTCGGCAGGCCGAGCGTGCGGGAGGCGTCATCGAGGAGGGGCAGCGAGGTCAGGCCGCCGCCCTGCAGCTTGGCGACGTCGCCGACGCCGCCGAAGTCCGGCGTCCCGCCCAGGGCCGGCACGCCCGGGATCACGGGCAGCCCGCCGCCCCTGGCCGCCGCGGTCTTGGCGGTGGTGCGGGCGAAGCGCTGGTGGCCGCTGAGGCCTCCGTGCCCCGGCTTGCCGACGTGCGCCCCGCCGAGGCATCCGGCCGCGGCATCGCCCAGGACGGCCACGGCGTTGCCGCAGACGTTGATCGGCGCGGTGATCGGGGCGATGATCTGGTTGCCGCCGAGAATGCTCGCGTTGCCCGAGGTGCGGTTGCCGCCCGTGCCCCTGCCGGGCTCCTTCACGTGGGCGCCGCCCTTGCAGCCGGCGAACGCGCGGCCGACCAGCGCCACGGCGTTGCCGCAGACGTTGACCGGCGCGGTGATCGGCGCGATCACCTGGTTGCCGCCGAGAATGCTCGCCCGCCCCGAGGTGCGGTTGCCACCCGTGCCCTTGCCCGAGTTGTGTACGGTCGCGCCGCCCGCGCATCCGGCCGTGGCGTTGCCCACGGCGTTGCCGCAGACGTTGATGGGCAGGGTGATCGGCGCCACGACCTGGTTGCCGCTGCCGACCCCGAACCGGCCGTCGGTGTCGTTGCCCCGCGAGCCCACGTGACGGCCCTGGTGGTGGTAGCCGCGCTTGGGGCCGCCGTTGGTGACCGACGACCCGCCCTTGCAGCCCGAGAACGCCCTCCCGACGACCGCGACCGAGTTGCCGCAGATGTTGATCGGGGCGCTGATCGGCGCGACGACCTGGTTGCCGCCGAGAATGCTCGCCCGCCCCGAGGTGCGGTTGCCGCCCGGGCCGCCCTTGCCGGAGTTCTTCACCGTGGCGCCGCCCTTGCAGCCCGCCGTCGCGTCGCCGAAGATCGCGACCGCGTTTCCGCAGGCGTTGATCGGGGCGCTGATCGGCGCGGTGACCTGGTTGCCGCCGAGAATGCTCGCATCGCCCGACGTGCGGTTGCCGCCCGTACCGCCCCTGCCCTGGTTGCGCACCTCGGCGCCGCCCTTGCAGCCCGCATCGGACCTGCCGATCAGCGAGACGGCGTTGCCGCAGGCGTTGACCGGCGCGCTGATCGGCGCGTCGACCTGGTTGCCGCCGAGGATGCTCGCGTTACCCGACGTGCGGTTGGGGATGCCGCCGCCACCGCGGTTGTTCACGACCTCGGCGCCGCCCTGCGAAGAGGCCTGCGACGAGCCGACCGCCGCGACGGAGTTGCCGCTGATGTCGATGGGCAGCGAGATCGGCAGGTCGACCTGGTTGCCGCCGCCGATGGACGCGTCGCCCGAGGTGTCGGCCAGCGCGGTGCCGCTGCCGCCGAACGACATGACGGCCACCGCGAGAAGGGCCGCAGGGGTCGATGCTTTCGCCCACGTACGCATATCGATGCTCCTTGTGGTTCTTGGGGGGATTACCTGAACAGCTCGCGGACAGCCCGAGGCCGTGCGAGGTTTCGCGCACAGCGGAGACCTCGGATTCGCGAACCAGCTGAACTGACGTGTTCACCCGCCGGCGGAGGGGATCAAAGCCGCGCTCCGCCGCGATTACTTGGAGAAGGGCCCGGCGGTCGCCTTGCCCGCGACGTCTTCCGTTTCCGTCGCGCGTGACCGGCCGGTGCACGGGCGGGGATCAGTCAGGTGAGAAAGAAGGGTCGTCCGCCGCTGTGCGGACGACGGGGGGAAGCACGTACGCCGGAGGTGCACGCCGCGCCTCGAGCCGCGGGTCGAACACTGACCTCGCGACATCCCCAGTGGCGGGCCCGAAGGGGCCGCTGCCACCGCCGTTGGGCACCAAGCCGTTGGTGTCCAGGATCTGGCCGGCGGTGGACGGTGTCGGCAGGCCAGGATCCTGCTGGCTGTTGAGGCCGTCGACCGTGCGCCCCGCCATGGCTTCGGCGTTGTCGGACGCCGAGACGTGGTCAGGGTCGAGGGAGGCGGCCGACGCGCCGACTTCTGTGACCGCGGAGGGGACCGCGGCGGTTTCGGTCACGGGAAGCCCCGCGGCCGCTGCTGCAGTCGCGGACAGATCCGCGGCCGATGTCGCGGACGCGGGAAGCCCCGCGGCCGCTGTTGTGGACGCTCCCGTCGCCGCGGTGGAGTCCGCGGCCGCCGGAGCGGCGGTGAGCATGCCGAACAGAACAGCGAGCAACCACCCGGCGGCTACCAGGAAGCCGATCGCGGTTGCCCGCATGACGAGCCGACGGGCACCGGCCGCGAACCGCGCCATCCGGTCGACCCGATCGGTGGCCGTGTCCTGCCCCTGGGAGGTCACGGGCAGGCGACGCACAGCGAGGGACTTCTCCCTCGGCTGATGCATCGCCGCGCGCGCCACGTGACCTCCCGCTATCCAGAACCGGCCCCATCGTGAGTGGAGCCGGTCCGTGGACTCTCACCCCTCAACGGTCCGTAACCGTAGCAGTACCCAAGGTTGTCGCAAGGCCTTTTCACCGCGACCCCAGAAATTCACCAACGCCACACAGCCCAAACCACCCCCAACTGGGCTAATGCGCTCTGGCGTACGTCATGAGCGGCCCATCAGCGACCCCGCGACGGGCCATCACCCGGTCTTCCCGGGCCCCCGGAGCCACCTTTCGGCAGCAAGCCGGATTCTCGGTATGACGCACCCCTCAGAGTTTGCTAGCCTTACTGAGCCGACGCGGGATGACGGTTCCACGTGCAGGCACCAAGTCCGGGTGGCGGAATAGGCAGACGCGCTAGCTTGAGGTGCTAGTGCCCAGTGATGGGCATGGGGGTTCAAGTCCCCCCTCGGACACGCACTCTGGTACATGTTGGGCCTCGCTTCGACTGTGACAACCCTCCCCGAGGGGTCATAGACGAGGTGGAGGCCCATCTGTTTGTAGAGGTCGTTCCTGTCTAGAGGATCGGCCGCCTTGAGGATCTTGGGGAACTCGGCCATCGCCGGAATCATCTCCTTGATCTCCTTCTCTGTGATCTCACGCTTCCTGTTGATCGCCCGCATGCGTCCTTCGGCCTGCATGCGTTCGGCCCGGGTTTCGGCCATCCACGTGCCGATCTCCTGCGGGTCGCCGCCCGCGTCCAGGGTCGCCCTGTAACGAGTCATCCGCTGGTCGCAGTCATCGATCGTCTTGCGAGCGGCTTCGATGGCGATGCGGTCCATCTCGTTGTTCTGGGCGTCCATGAGAGCCCGGACTGTCTCCTCCAGAGCTGCCGGGTCGAAGATCCGGCCGAGCCACGGATCCAGCTCCGCGAGGATGTGGTCCTCGCGGACGTAGACCGTACGTGGGTGCTCGATCTTGTTCGCCAAGGCGTACTCGACGGGAAACTTGCACCTGTAGTGGGCACGGCCGTTGTTCCAGGTGCCTTCCATCCGCCGCTCGCACACGCCGCAGTGGAGCAGGTGGCGGAGAACGTAGGGGCGCGGGGTCCTTCGGGGTTTGCGCTGCCTCGCCGGCCGCCCGTTGGCCGACAGCAGCGCCTGCGCCTTCTCGAACGTCTCGGTGTCGATGAGCGGCTCGTGGACGACCGCCTCCGACCACACCCACTGCTCTTCGGAGTTCCACTTCAGCTTGGTCACATGTCCCTGGGTGACGTCGTTGACGTCCAGAAGCTCCTCCTGCTTGTGCTGCTTGTTCCAGACCTGGCGACCGGTGTAGCGCGGGTTGAGAAGGATCGTTCGAACGGCCGACTTGGACCAGGCCACGCCCGAGCGGTGTCGGTTGCGGGCCCTGTCGTAGGCGGACGGGCATGGGATGCCCTCCTTGGTCAGCCCTTCGGCGATCAGGTAGAGGCCCTGTCCCTGAACGAAGTCCTCGAAGATCCTTGCCACGTAGGGAGCCGTCAGCGGGTCCGGCTCCAGGCGGTGAAGCCGCTTTCCGTCTGCCGCCTTGCTCGGGTTGGGATGAGGTCCCGCATCCATCAGGCGGTAACCGTACGGCGGGCGCCCGCCCAGGAAGCGTCCTTCGATCTTCGCCTGCGCTTCCATGGTGGTGCGGACGCGCATCTTGATGCGGTTGCGCTCCCCTTTGCTGATCCCGCCGAACATCAGCATGATCAGCTCGTGTGCTTCGTTGGTGGGGTCGATCGCCCCACCGACCTCGGGCACCCACAAGGGCACTCCGTAGTGGTTGAAGAGCTCAAAGGTGTTGCCGAACTGGTTACCGTAGAAGGCGCGTTGGGGCTCACCGACCACGACGGCGTCGAACCCGCGGTTCGGGTTTCGCAGCTCACCGAGCAGGTTCGCAGCCTGCGGCCTGCGTTGCGGCGGGATCGATCGAGACTTGTCGATGTCGAAGAACTCCGCGACGATCACCCCTCCACGAGGCTCGATCAGCGCTCGTGACCGCGACAGCTGCCAGTTCCTCGACGAGATGGGGTCCTGGTTGTCCTCCGTGGACACCCGCCCCCAGAAGGCGAACGGGATCATTCAGTCTTCCTTCCTTTCTGCTGACGTCGTGTCAGCGTCGTTCCATGTCAGGAGAATGCGCAGGAGCGCACGAGCTGCCCCGGCGGTCAGAGACGGGCTCGTCTCGGGTACCTCCACTCGCAGTTCACGCTTGCGCCCAGCGCTTCCGTCGCCCGGGGGGACCCGTGCGGGCCCTGCAGGGTACGCCTCCGCGGTCGTTTCCGGAGGCCCTGGGCAGGCCCTTTGTGGCTGGTCAGACACCCTGGCCCTCCGCATCCGTGAGGCGGGTACGGGCCAGGTCGCAGTAGGCGGCGTTCAGTTCGATGCCGGCGAAGGTGCGGCCGAGTCGCCGGGCGGCTATGCCGGTGGTGCCGCTGCCCATGAACGGGTCCAGAACCTTGCCGCCGGGGCGGCAACCGGCGGCAATGGCTCGCAGCGGGATGTCGATCGGGAAGGCGGCGAAGTGTGCCGCCCGGAGCGGGCGGGTGGGGATCGACCACACGTCCCCGGGGTTCCGGCCGCCCGGGTGGCAGGCGGTGTGCCGCTCACCCGTGGGCCGCATTGCCGCCCCGTGGCGCGGGCCTGCCGCGTCCTGGCCGGTTGTGCCGTACTTGCCGGGTGGCGGCCAGGGGGTGGTGATGCTGTTCGGCTTGGTGCCGCCCGAGCGTGACCGTCTGGTGATCGGGCGGTCGCCGGTGTAGGGCTGGCGGATCGGGTCCAGGTCGAAGCCGTAGTGCCGCTGTTTGACCAGCAGGAAGATCAGCTCGTACCGGTTGGACAGGCGGTCGCGGACGGACTGCGGCATCGCGTTCGGTTTGTGCCAGACGATGGCGTTACGCAGGATCCAGCCGTCCTCTTGCAGGGCGAAGGCGACCCGCCACGGCATGCCGAGCAGGTTCTTCGGCGGTACCGACCGGCGGGCTTTGGGCCGTACGAGGGGCTGGCGCGGGTTGAAGTCCGCGCCGCGGGCGCAGCCGTCGGAGTTGGCGGCGTAGAGGTCGCCGAGGTTGAGCCAGCAGGTGCCCTCGTCCGCCAGGACCCTGCGGGCTTCGGCGAAGGTGGAGCGCAGGGTCTCGACGTACGCCTCGATGGTGGGTTCCTGGCCGTACTGGCCGTCGCAGTAGTGCCGCAGCCCCCAGTACGGAGGACTCGTCACGATGCAGTCCACCGAGCCCGCGGGCATCGCGGAGAGCACCTGCCGGGCGTCGCCGTGGTAGATGGCGGCCTGGTCGCCGTGCCAGTACGGCTGTCTCAATACGGTCATCGGCAGCCCCCGACCGTCCGGGCCAGCCACAGCGCTTCGCTCGCGCGCGCACCACCGGGGTAGGCGCCGACGACCATCCGTCGGTAGCCCTTGACCCGGGCCGCCCACCACGTCGCCCCCACGAGCGCTCGTTCGGCGCCCGGTGTCCCGTCGGTGGCCAGGCAGCAGATCTCCACCGTGGAGCCGTCGTCGTCTCGCCACGAGCGGGGCGGGCCGGCGAAGACGACGCCGACCAGCGTCGCGTTGCCGTTGCGGACGCCGAGGACGAATTCGGCGTCGGCGGGCGCGAGAAGGTGACGGTGAGTCCAGGCGGTGAAGGCCCGAGCGGTCTGAAGCCTGATCGGTGAAATAACCAGGCGCCGGGCTTCCGACTGAGCGGGATTGGTCAGTTTGCGGTTGTTGATGCTCGCGAAGATGTCATTCGACTTCTCCATCGCTGTTGTCGGGACACGGTTTCCGGATGCGCGCCTCCAGCACCGCGAACACGGTGTTGGTGGCGTGTGACCAGGCAAGCAGCGGGCTCAGAAGTCGCTCAGAAACAAGGGTGCACGACCGCTAACCCAGTCCTGATGGCACTTCTTCTGAGAAATTTCTGAGCTGATTCCCAACGCTTCTCTGAGTGGTTTCTGAGGGGCTGCGTAGACCGGTTTCGAGACCACGGGAGCTTTCTCGAATCGGAGCACGACATGAGCGCACATCGCCTCACCGAATCGCCCTTGGACACGGCGGAAACCTCGTTTCGACTGCTGAGCACCGGCCCCGGATGCCTGTCCTTGGACTGCACGGCGTTCGCGCCCGGCCTGCCTCGCGGGCCGATCGAGCTGCTGGAGTTGCGTGTGCTGCTCACCAGCCAGAACGTCACCCAGCAGGCCAGAGACGCCGTCTGGACGGAACTCATCACCCGGGCCCGGCAACCGCAATCAGCCTGGACGGTCGCCGCCGCCGGCATGGCGATGCCGGCTCTGCGCAGGACAGCCCTCTCCCTGACGCGCGAGCTGGCGTGTGGTGACCCTGTGGACGTCGACATCGCGATCCTGGCCGGTTTCCTGCGGGCCCTGCACCGCGTGGACACCGACCTGCCCCACATCCGGCGCCGTCTCTGCGAGGCGGCCCGCTGCTCGGGCGAGAGCGCTCGCCGCTACCTGCTGGCCAAGGCCGAGCGGCAGCGGCAGGACGGTGAGCCGCCGCCTGCTGGCCGCCCGTGGCACCACCCCGATCTGGTCCTCCTCGACGCGGTCGACGACGGGACGCTCAACGAGCTCGACGCCGAGCTGATCATGCTCACCCGGCTGCAGGACGTACCTCTGCGAGACGGCGGCCTGGTCCTCCGGCCGCAGAACCGGCACGACGCCTCGCAGGTCAGCAGGCTGTGGCTGCCGGAAACCGAACCCACCCTGCCTTCCCCCACCTCTTCCGCGCGGAGCCAGGAAACTCCGGATGCAGACACGGCAACCGAGCTGAAGGGAGACAGGGACACCATCCCTGGCTCCGCGCGGATCTCTCCCAACCACCCATCCGTCGCCGGACGAGCCAGGAGGCGGCACACGCGGCAACCCCGACGCGGCAAGCCCTGCCTGCGTAGCCTTGCCCTGTCGGTCGTTGCCGCAGCGGCAATCGCCGTGCTGCTGGTTGCCGTGGTGGCAACCGCAGCACTGGCCGCCGCTCCGGCCGACCTGAACACGGTGTTCACCAACCTGCGGAACTGGCTGATCGGGCTGCTGGCCACACTTGCCACCCTCATGCTGACCGTCGGCGGGCTGCGCTACCTGATCGCCGGCGGCGACCCCGGGGAGATCCAGAAGGCCAAGGCAGCGCTCAAGGCAGCGGCGTTCGGATACGCGCTCGCGGTGCTGGCGCCGCTGTTCATGAGCGTGCTCAAGCGCATCGTGGGCGGTTGACCGCCATGCCGCGCCTCGCCACCACCGTTGCAGTCATTGCCGGATGCGTTGCCGCTATGACGGCAGCCCCTGCCGCCGCCAGCGCCCCTTCGCCGACGCCCTCGCCCGAGCCTTCCCCGCCGCTGTTGCCGCCGGGGGATCTCTCCATCGGCACGCCCGGGTCGATGTTCGGCATCGGGGACTGGATCGCGGGCTGGATCAACTCGTGGTTCGCCAACCTGGTAACGCTGGCGGTCGAGCCGATGCTGAAGGTCCTGTCGATGACGCTGCTCGCCACACCGGACGTGTCCGCCAGCCCCAGGGTGTACGACCTGTGGCAGGCGAGCGCTGTGATCGCCAACAGCGCGTTCGTGCTGCTGGCCACGATCGGCGCGATCGCGGCGATGGGGCACGAGACGGTCCAGACCCGGTACGCGGTCAAAGAGGTGCTGCCCCGGCTGCTGGTCGCCGTCCTGGCCACGAACACGAGCTTCACCATCTGCGGAAAGATCATCGAGCTGGCCAACGCGCTGTCACAGGCGCTGCTCGGGCAGGACTTCGACGGTCGGCGGGCATTGACGACGCTCCGCTTCATGATCGTTCCTCCGGCGCAGGACGAGAGCTTCTACATCCTGCTCGCGCTGGTCGCGGTAATCCTGCTGACCCTGCTGCTGATCACCTTCGTGATGCGCGCCGCGCTGGTGCTGTTGCTGGTCGTGGCCGCGCCGCTGGCGCTCGCCTGCCTGGCGCTCCCGTACACCGATGGGCTGGCCCGGTTCTGGTGGCGGGCCTTCACCGGGCTGTTGACCGTTCAGGTGGCGCAGTCGCTGGCGCTGGTGATGACGGTACGGATCTTCTTCAACCAGGACGGGCGCCTGGTGCTCGGGCTCATACCGTCCGGCCAGCTCATCAACCTGGTCCTCGCCATCTGCATGTTGATCATCCTGGTCCGTATACCTCGCTGGGTCACGCGGCGGCTCTTCGCCCAGACGGCCAGGCGTGGCTCGACGATCACGCGGATCGTCAAGTACGCCCTGGCCTACAAGCTCACCTCGCCCGTGCTGAACGCCCTGCACCTGGGTCGCGGAGCTCGCGCCTCTTCCGGGACCCGGGCAGCCCATGGGATGCAGGGCAGGGTGCTACCACCACGCCGTCCACCCGGAGGCGGACCGCCTGGCCCTGCCGGTCAGCGCAGACCAGGCGGGCCGCCATCCGGCCCTCCACCCCACGGCGGGCCCGGCCAGGGCAACCGCCCACCGACCGGCACCCGCGACCAGCGAAACACGACGGTGGTCACACCTTCGTCGTCCGCGCCGCCGGTCCGCGTCACGAACACCAGCGCTGGTCCCCAACGCTGGGTGCAGCAACCGAGCTCGACCGGCCAGGGGCCGTCCGATCACCACCCTCCTTCCCGACCTCGGCCTCCGGTTCCGCCGGCCGTGTTCCTGCCGCCCGTCTATCCCGGCAACACCACGGCTCCGCGACGGCGTACCCCGCCTGATACGGGGGGTGAGCGCAGGTGAGCTGGCCGACACGGATCCCCGCCGACGTGGAGCAGGACGACCGGATCGTCGGCGGGTTCACCGCCCGTCAGGTGGCCATTCTCGGCGGAACCGCAGCCCTGCTGTACGGCGCGTACCTGATCGCCGGGGAACGCATCGGGTTGCTGGTGTTCGCCGCCGGAGCTCTGCCGGTCGCGGTGGCGGGGCTGCTGCTGGCCGTCGGGCGGCGTGACGGTGTCCCGCTGGACCGTTATCTGCTGGCCGCGCTGCGCCACCTGTTCGCGCCGAAGGCTCTGACCTCCTCGCTCGACCAGACTCCGGCGGCTCCGGTGTGGGTGGCTGCTCGCACCGGTGCCCGTCCGGCTCCGCTGCGGCTGCCTGCTCGTGGGGTGATCGGGGACGGGTTGATCGATCTCGGACCGGACGGCGTCGCCGCGGTGGCGGAGGTGTCCACGGTCAGCTTCGCGCTGCGTACGCCCGCGGAGCAGGACGCGCTCGTGACGACGTTCGGGCGCTGGCTCAACTCGCTGTCCGGTCCGGCGCAGATTTTGCTGCGCGCCCAGCGGGTGGACCTCGCTCCGGCGATCAACCAGCTGGTGGAGGGCGCCGGTGATCTGGCTCATCCGGCGTTGACGGCCGCCGCGCACGAGCACGCGGCGTTCCTGGCCGACCTGTCCGCCCGGCATGACCTGCTCCGCCGCCAGGTCCTGCTGATCGTCCGCGAGCCCTCCGACGGTGGGCAGGACGCGGCGGCGGCGCGTGCGCTGCGGCGGGTGGAGGAGGCCACGCGGCTCCTGCCGGGCTGCGGAATCACGGTCAGGCTGCTGAACGCCGAGGTTACAAGCGCCGTACTGGCGTCCTGCTTCGACCCGGCCGCGCCGCCCCTGCCCCGCGATCAGCTCGCCGAGCCCAGCGAGGTCATCACGAAGGGAGAGCACCGGTGAAACTTCGACGTACACGGTCAAGTCGCGCAGGGCTGGGGCCGGAGGCGGTGCTGGTCCGGCCGTCCCATCTGCGGGTGGGCGGTGGGTTGTGCGCGACGCTGGCCGTCAGCGGGTATCCGCGGGAGGTCCACTCCGGGTGGCTGGAGCCGCTGCTGACCTACCCCGGCCGTCTGGACGTGTCGCTGCACGTGGATCCGGTGCCGTCCCTGGTCGCCGCCGATCGGCTGCGCAAGCAGCTGGCCCGGCTGGAGTCCGGGCTGCGCAGCGACCAGCAGCACGGACGGCTCCTCGACCCGAGCGCGGAGGTGGCCGCCGAGGACGCCCAGGACCTCGCCTCGCGCATCGCGCGCGGGCAGGCCCGGCTGTTCCGCGTCTCGATCTACCTGACCGTCCACGCGACCAGCCAGAACGAGCTGGACGAGGCGTGTGCCCAGGTGCGCGCGCTGGCCGCGTCCCTGCTCCTGGACGCCCGCCAGGTCGCCTTCCGCCAGTTGCAGGGCTGGGTGTCGTCGCTGCCGGTGGCCTTCGACAATCTGGGAGCCACCCGTACGTTCGACACCCCGGCCTTGGCCGCCGCGTTCCCGTTCACCAGCCCCGACCTCACCGCCGAGACGGGACCGACTGCGGTGCTGTACGGGGCGAACGCGGCCAGCGCCTCCCTGGTGACCTGGGACCGGTTCGCCCAGCCCAACCACAACTCGGCCATCATCGCCAGCAGCGGCGCCGGCAAGTCGTACCTGGCCAAGCTGGAAGCACTCCGCTCGCTGTACACCGGCGTCGAGGTCGCGGTCATCGACCCCGAGGACGAGTACGCCCGGCTGTGCGAGGCGGTCGGCGGCGCCTACCTGCACCTGGGTGCTCCAGACGTCAGGCTCAACCCCTTCGACCTGCCCGCCGACGGACGGGACGCGCTGACCCGCAGGGTGCTGTTCCTGCACACGCTCGTCGCGGTCATGCTCGGCGAACCACTCGACAAGACCGGCAAAGCCGCGCTCGATCGGGCGATTTTCGCCACGTACAAGCAGGCCGGGATCACCTTCGATCCAGGCACCTGGGACCGTCCGGCACCGCTGATGCGCGATCTGGTAACCGCTCTTACCGAAGACGCGGACCTTCGAGCGAGCGAGATCGCCGCCGGGCTCGCGCCGTACGTGACGGGCAGCCACCGACGCCTCTTCGACGGGCCCACCACCACCCGGCCCGACTCCCACCTGATCGTGTTCTCCCTGCGGGACCTTCCCGAGGAGCTCAAGACGGTCGGCACGCTGCTCACCCTGGACGCCGTCTGGCGGCGCGTGTCCAACCCGGACCAGCGGCGTCCCCGGCTGGTCGTGGTCGACGAGGCGTGGCTGCTCATGAAGGACCCCGAAGGAGCCAGGTTCCTGCTCCGGATGGCGAAGGCGGCCCGCAAGCACTGGGCCGGGCTGTCGGTGGTCACCCAGGATGCCGCCGACCTGCTCGGCTCCCCCGTCGGACAGGCGATCATCGCCAACTCCGCCACCCAGATCCTGCTCCGGCAGGCACCCCAGGTCATCGACGCGGTGACCGACGCCTTCAACCTATCTGAGGGCGAACGCCAGCTCCTGCTGTCCGCCGAACGCGGCACCGGCCTGCTGGCCGCCGGCTCCGGCGCGTCCCGGGTCGCCTTCCACGTCCTGGCCAGCGCCGGCGAACACCGCCTCGTCACCTCCTCCCCGCAGGAACTCGCCCACTACGACGAGGAGGATCTGTGACCCTCCACGATCTCGACCCCGATGTCCTGCTGGACGTCGTCCTGACGTGGCTGCACGGGCACGGCACGCACCTTGCGATCCTGGTTCCGGCCAGCGTGTTCACGGTGAGTCTGGGCCGGTTCGTGCTCTTGCGGCTACGTCACCGCGCGGCGGTCCGAGGGGCGCGCTGCCTGGAGATCCTGGCTCCACCAGCTGCGGACCTGCCCGGAGCCGAGGCGTTGTGGGGCAACCTGCTCGGGCTGCTGCGTCCGGCGTGGAAGCGTTTCCTGTTCGGCCAGCCGCACCTGACCTTCGAATACCACTTCGGAGCGGGTGGAGTGCGGATCCTCATGTGGGTCCCCGGCACCGTCCCGCAGCATCTGGTGGACCACGCGGTCGAAGCCGCCTGGCCCTCCGCGCGCACCACCGTGGTGGAAGCGGATCCGCCCGTGCCGCTGAGCGGGCGGACTATCGGCGGGCAGTTCGTGATCGCCCGCGAGGAGCGCCTGCCGATCCGCGACGACCACGACCAGGATCCCCTCCGAGCCCTGCTGGGCGCCGGCGTGGGCATGCCCGCCTGGCAGCACGCCGCCGTACAGGTCCTGGCCCGGCCCGCCACCGGCGGTCGCCTGTCCCGTCCGGGCCTCCCCGTCGCGCTGCTGCGCGCCGCCCTCGACCTCGTCGTTCCCGAACGTTCCCGCCCGCACCGCGAGCCGGATCACGCCGTACGGCTGGAGCACTACGCCGAAGCCCGCGCCATCCGCGACAAAGCCCTCCAGTCCCGCTACGAAGTGGCCATCCGCTACACCGTCCAAGCAGACGACGGCGGCACCGCCGCACTGCGCCGTCAAGCCATCCGCGGGCGGGCGCACGCGATCGCCGCCGCCTTCGCCCTGTACTCCGGCCACAACCGGCTCGAACGACGCCGGCTGATCCGGCCAGGCCATGCGCTCGCCGCCCGCCGCCTCGGGCGCGGCTTCCTGCTGTCGATCCCCGAGTTGGCCGCGCTCGCGCACCTGCCGACCGACCCCGCCGTCCCCGGCCTGCGACGGGCCGGAGCCAACACGGTCGCCCCCACACCGCAGGTCGCCCAGCACGGCAAGGTGCTCGGCACCGCCGACGCCGGCCACCGACGCCCGGTCGCGCTCCGCGTACCCGACTCCTGCCACCACGCGCACATCCTCGGCCCGAACGGCACCGGCAAGAGCACCCTGCTCGCCCACATGATCCTCTCCGACATCCAGGCAAGGCGCGGCGTCGCCGTGATCGATGCCAAAGGTGACCTCGTCGCCGATCTCCTCGGCCTCATCCCTGAAGAAGCCGGGAAGCGCATCGCGCTCATCGACCCCGACGACCCCCACTCCCGGCCCGCGCTCAACGTCCTGGCAGGCCCGAACCCCGACACCCTCACCGACAACCTGGTCGGCATCTTCCACAAGATCTACGCCGACTCCTGGGGGCCACGCAGCGACGACATCATGCGCGGCTGCGCCCTCACCCTGTCACGCAGCGGCGGCACCCTCGCCGACATCCCCGCCCTGCTCACCGACCCCGCCTACCGCCACCAGCTCACCGCGCAGCTGAACGACCCGTTCCTCGCCGGATTCTGGACCTGGTACGAACGCCTGTCCGAGCAGGCCCAGTCCCACGTCACCGCGCCCATCATGAACAAGCTCCGCGCGTTCCTGCTCCGCCCGTTCGTCCGCGACATCCTGGGCTCCGCCCAGTCCACCTTCGACGTCGGCGACGTCCTGGACGGCAAGATCCTGCTCGCCCGCCTACCCAAAGGCGTCCTCGGCGACGACACCGTCCGCCTGCTCGGCTCACTCCTGCTCGCCCAGGTCTGGCAGGCCGCCTCCCACCGCGCCCGGCTCGGCCGCAGCCGCGCCCCTTCGGCCCTGTACGTCGACGAGACCCAGAACTTCCTCAACCTCCCCCGCGCCCTGTCCGACATGCTCGCCGAAGCCCGCGCCTACGGCCTGTCGATCGTGCTCGCCCACCAGCACCTGGCCCAGCTCCCCCGCGACCTCCACCAGGCCATCAGCTCAGACGCCCGCAACAAGATCTACTTCACCCTCTCCCCCGAGGACGCCCGCGACACCGAACACCACTTCAGCCCGTACCTCACCCGCCACGACCTGGCCAACCTCGGCGCCTACCAAGCCGCCGCACGCCTCATCGTCCGCTCCGCGGAAACCCCGCCGTTCACCCTGCGCACCCATCCCCTCCCCACCCCGGACGCCGGCCTGGCGCTACGCGTCCGGGCCGCCGCCGCCCGAGCACACGGCCGTACCCCCGGCCGTCCCGAAGCCCTGCCGCAGGACGACCCGCGGCAGCAGCCCAGCACAGGAGGAGACGTCCACGGATGAACGAGCACTACACACCAGCCGTCATGGCCTCACTCGCCACCCGGCTCACCAGCCGCGACCGGCACCTGCTCCGCCTCGTCTGGACCCACAAGGTCCTGACCAGCCACCAGCTCGCCCGCATCGCCTTCAACGACCCGACCACCGCGCGCCACCGCCTGGTCAAACTGCACCACATCGGCGTCCTCGACCGCTTCCGCCCCAAGCCGCCGACCGGCTCCGCCCCGTGGCACTACGTGCTCGGCGAGACCGGGGCCGTCATCCTGGCCGCCGAAGACGGCACCGAACCGGCCGAGTTCGGCTACCGCCGCGATCGAGTCCTGTCCATCGCCTACAGCCAGCGCCTCGCCCACACCGTCGGCACCAACGACGTCTTCACCCACCTGTACGGCACCGCCCGCCGTACCAGCGGATGCCACCTGCACACCTGGTGGACGGAACGGCGCTGCGCCAGCCAGTGGGGCACCCACGTCCGCCCCGACGCCTACGGCCGCTGGACCGAGAACGGCCACACCATCGATTTCTTCCTCGAATACGACACCGGCACCGAAACCATCGGCCGCGTCGTCGCAAAACTCGACGGCTACGCCGCCCTCACCGCCGCCACCGGCATCACCACACCCGTCCTGTTCCTGACCAGCTCCGCGCGCAGGGAAAACACCCTGCACGACCGCCTCCAGCTGCGGGCCATCCAGACCGGCGTGCCATGCGCCACCGCCGTCACCGGCCCCAGCCCACACGGTCCCGTCTGGCTCCCCCACGACGCCCGGAACCAGCGTCTACGCCTGGCAGAACTCACCAACCACTGGCCCCAACCAGGGGCGCGCGGTTGATCGCAGAAACCGGTCTGGCCCCGATCATCGCCGCAGCCGCCGGTCTGATGGGCGGCGTCGTCCTGCTCGCCGGACTCGCGGGAGGGGCCTACCTCACCGCCACCACAAGCACGGCGACGTGCGATCCGGGGCCGTGCGAGCAATTCCCCGACGTGATGCCTGTCGAAGGACTGGCCGGCGCCGAACGCGGGCTGATCGCCATGCAGGCCGCCCTGAACATGCGCGGCGTCCCGTACTCCTGGGGCGGCGGCGGCCCCAGCGGCCCCAGCTTCGGCATCCAACACGGAGCCCACATCCGAGGATTCGACTGCTCCGGCCTGGCCGAATACGCCTGGGCCAAGGCCGGAGCCCGGATCGGCGGCCACACCGCCCCACAGTGGAACGCCGGCGCCCGCATACCCAGAAGCCAGATCCGCCCAGGAGACCTGATCTTCTTCGCCCGCGACCCCGCCCGTCCGGCCACGATCCACCACGTCGGTATCGCCGTCGACGCCACCCGCATGGTGCACGCCCCCTCCACCGGCAGCACCGTACGCATCGACACCTGGGCAGGCGACCCCTACCGCGAACGAGAATTCATCGGCGCCGTACGGCCCGCCCTATGACCGGTACGACCAGCGCGGCGAGGGCCAAGCACCCGCCAGATGTCCCAGCTCCGGTTGGCGGTCGCCTGAGGAAGGGTTCGAGCCAATCCATGGCATGCCTCTGCGTGAAGCCGGACAGCCCCGGTGACAGGCGATAAGCTCACCGTGACCGTTTCAGTCTGCCTTCGAACAACAGATTCGAGTCGGTCGAGGGTCGGCTCCTCGGAGCCGGCCCTCACTCATCGGCCAGGCACCGCTGCAGCAGAACAAAGCCCGGCATGGTCTCCTCCGGCCTGACACCCACTTCGAACATCTCCGGCTCTTCGAAGACGGGTTCCCCGCTCGGGCGGCGTACGTACACCACTCGCCCGTAGTCCACGCCGTCCTCTCGGTCGAAGCTCATCCACGTGATCGCCTCCTGCTCCCCCTCCCGTAGGGGATGGTTGGAGACGGCCCGCGTGGTGATCGTGTCAGGAGGCTCGAAGAGCCACACCTGCGGAACAGCCAGCACCCAGCGAACGGCTTCGATCTCCTGAGCCTTCTCTGCCGCCCTGGCCTCGAACGCCTCCGCCGTCTCGGTGTCGCGCAGGTAGTCGTAATCACTCAGAACGAGCTTGGTCGCGCCCTGCATGGCGACGATCGCCGGGCACTCCCGTGCCGTGATGTTCTTCTCCATGCGCTCCACCACGTCGAACAGCAGATGCGCGGTCGCCTCGTTCATGTCGCCTCCGGCCCTGCTCACTCATGGCGCCCCCTACTGTGCCAGCGTTTCAGAAAGGGCCGGAGGCGGCCTCAGAACTCCCAGAAGATCCCGGCGTGGCGTCCATCAGGCCCCGAGACCTTGGTGTGTCCCGGGGTGGGTGGAGGCTTGTCACTAGCCTGGCGGGATGGGATGGGGTCTGGGCGAGCTTGTCGCGAAGTACGACGTACCGGGTGCACAGGTCGCCGTGCTGGCCAACGGGGAGATTCGGGACGAGGCTGCGGGCGTGCTGAGTCTGCGCACCCAGGTCGAGGCCACGACCGACTCAATATTCAAGATCGGCTCGATCACCAAGATCTGGACAGCCACGCTGATCCAGCAACTGGTCGGAGACGGTGTGCTGGAACTCGACCGTCCCGTGCGCGACTACCTGCCCGACTTCCGGCTGAGCGACACAGCCGCCACTGCCTCCCTGACCGCCCGCCACCTGCTCACCCACACCGGCGGTATCGACGGCAACCACTTCACCGACACCGGTCGCAACAACGACGCGATCGAGAGGTTCGTCGCCACCCTCGCCGAGGCCGACCAGCTTCTCCCGCCCGACACCGTCTTCTCCTACTCCAACAGCGGGTACGTGGTGCTCGGCAGGCTGGTGGAGGTGTTACGCGACAAGCCCTACCACGACGTGCTCCGCGAACGCCTGGTGACACCACTGGGCCTGCACACCGCCGCTGCCGACACCTACGAGGCGATCCTGCACCGCGCCGCGGTCGGCCACATCCAGAGCGGCGGAGAGGTCGTTCCGGCGCAACAGTGGGCGGTTTCCTACTACTCCGCGCCCAGCGGCTCGCACCTGGCGATCAGTGCACGCGACCTGCTGGAGTTCGTCCGCCTGCACATCACCGACCCTGCGCTGGCGGCACTGCGCGAACCTCAGGTCGAATCCGTCCCGGACTTCGGCGGCGGCGTCATCGGCTGGGGACTCGGCTGGATGCTCTACCAGGACGGCGTCGTCGGCCACACCGGCGTCTCCAAGGGGCAGAAGGCATTCCTTCGCGTCGTCCCATCGGCGGGTGTGGCGGTGGCCGTGCTGACCAACAGCACCGGCGGTGAGCCACTGGCCTACGAGATCTTCGATGCGGTGCTCAGGGACCTTGCCGGCGTCGAGACGGCACCGCTACCCGTGCCGCCGTTAAACCCGACCGGGATCGACGCGGACCGCATGTGCGGCACCTACCGCTCCACCCTGTACGACATCACCCTTACCAGCGAGCACGACCGCGCGTTCCTCATCTACCGCCCACGCAATGAGATCGCCGAGTCCTTCCTCGGCGGGTCGGAGAAGCGCGTCGAGGTCGTCCGCCTCAACGACAGCTCAGTCGTCACCGCCGAACCGAAGTCTTCCGGCCACCAGGTCCTGTCCCTGGTCGGCTCCGACGGGCACGGCCGCGCCCGTTTCCTGCACAACGGCGCCGCCGCCTACCGAATCGCCTGATGGTCACCGCCGACCCCGTGTGATCGTCCGGCAGAATGGCGGGATGCCTCGACCAGTCCCCGCCGACCTGCTGGAAATCGCTGAGGCACTCGTTCCCGACGCTGCTCTCGGCTCCGTACGTCTTGCCGAGCATGGAAACATGCACCACGTTGTGCTGTTCCCCGGCGTCGCCGCGGTACGTATCAGCAAGCGCCCCGATGCCGCCGCCGAGTTGCCGCGCCGGGTCGAGATTCTTCGAGCCGTTGCGGCGGCCGGTCTGCCTTTCGCCGTGCCGGAGCCGCTGACTGCGGTGATCACGTTCGGGGAACGCGCGGCCGTCGCGCTTTCGTGGATCGACGGCGAGTCGTTGCCGGAAGGCGTCGGGGACCCATCGGCGTTCGGCCCGCTCTTGGAGGCACTGCGCGACGTTGAGATCTCACCGGAACTCGAGGCCGTTCTCCACACTCCCCGCCGGTACGCCGATGACCTGGGATGGGCCGACATCCTGAGAGACGAGATCATTCCACGCCTGCCGACGAAGTGGCGTGACGGAGTGCGGCAGCGGCTGGACACGATGCTGGCACTCGAGGAGGTCCCGCCCAGGCTCGTCCACGGCGACCTCGGCGCCGGCAATGTGCACTTCGGTGAGGACGGCAAGCTGGCCGGCGTACTCGACTGGGACATGGCGATCCTGTCCGACCCCGCGATCGACGGGGCACTCGTCGCGACCTGGCACGGCTGGGACGTCCTGCGCGCGGCCACCGACGAGAAGACCTACCGACGCGCCTGGACCTGGAACGACGCTGTCGGGGTCGGGCACCTCCACGCGGTGTTCGCCGGCAAACCCCTGTCGCACGTCGACGGCTTCGTCCGTTCCGTCGTCGCTTGGTTGGAGGAACGCGGACCCTGACGACCGGCCCAGACTCATGCCCGAGCACAACGAGAGGCAACGCTCAGAGCAGGCTGCCCCTGGCTAGGGCACGCCGCAGGAGTCTCCTTTCTGAACACCGCCTATTTCGGCGACGTCGTCACGAGCAAACCCACGATCCCGGCTCCCGGCTTCGAGCGCGTCGCTAACTCCCTGTCCGTAATTTGAGCTGGGCGCACGCACCCGGAGGGGTCGCGCCGAAGCCTGCCGACGCCGTCCATCAGCCCGGATCCTGTACCGCCCGGCGCGGAGCGCGCGCACTTCTGTGCTTCTCAGCCGCCTCTCTCGCGGACGCGGCCTGCTACGCCGGGCACGAGCGGCACGCTCTCGTCCGCGGCCACGGGATGCCAGCAACACGATGTGTTCTCCTTTCGGCCGGTATGGCTCCCGCCCCGGGGATACGAGAGCAGGAGCCCTACCAGGTCGAGTGTCATCAACCGGCGAAGGTGAGCGACCGGTCCAGAGCTGCGGACAGGGTGCGCAGGGTCTCGCGGTCGAGGTCGTCGACGCCGCCGGTCACCGCGCGCAGCATGTTGCGCTCGGCACGGTCGGCGCCGCGTACGTGCTGCTCGTGGTGGGTGTAGGTGTTGACCGCCTGGACCACACCCCAGGCCGTCCCCTGCCAGGGCGACACCCGAAGGTCGTGGTTCCAGAGCCTGGTCAGAGAGTCGCGCTTGTTCTCGGCCATGGTCCGGCTGCGTCCCGGCTTGGCGGGCATCGGGACGTGGGCGTCCAGGAAGGCGTTCCACTGCCCCCGGCTGACCGGAATCCGGCACAGATCCGCGACGGCGCGCGAGAACTCGTCGGCCAGGGTGTAGACGATGTTCAGAGCCTGGCGCGCCTCGGTCAGCCGGAACTTCGAGTGCCGTGAGTGCTTGATCTTGATCTGCTGGCCGCGTTCGGCGAGCCCGGCGGCCATCGTGTTGTCGCACACGATGTTCGTGATGGCGCGTTTGAAGGTGGTGGACAGGGACCCGTCGAAGGACGTCGCCCCGAACAGGTGCGGGCGGAACTCCACCCCCTCAGGGGTGTGGATGTTGTCGGGCACTTCGACCGACACCCAGGCGACCGCGCCGCCCCTGAGCAGTCCGGCCGACCCGATCGACAGGTCCGCGTCCAGCAGGCGGGAGATGTTGCCGACGAGCCACTCCACGTACGGATGCGGCTCATAACCGTCGGAGAAGATCCCCATGACGTGGCCGTTGTCGCTGCGCAGGATCGCCTGCCGTCCGGAGACCTGGGCGCGCCCTCCGCGCGGATCCTCCACGTACACCGGGCTCGACAGCGCCTGCCAGCCGAACAGGCGCCGTTTGACGTCGTCGACCGGAATCGGGCCCGGGTAGTGGTTGGGCTCCTCTCCCTGCATGCTGGCCCGGTAGTGCCAGGCGCTGCCGCGTTTGTCGGTGTGGCCGATCAGCGTGTTGGTGTTCAGCCACTCCAGGGATTCACGGGACATGATGCGCTTTCTCTCTGACCAGGAGAAACGGAAAGACACCGGCCGGAACCGGTGCCCGTCGGATGTGTCTGGCGCGCTCAGGTGGCGCGCTGGTTGATCGCGTACGCGACGCGTTCGGCGAGCTCACGGTCCGCGTTGCGGATCTCGATGCTGGTGGCGTGGTCGCGGACCTCGAAGACTCCGTACATGGACCCGAGTCGCCACCGGACGGCGGCTTCCTGCTCGGCAGCGGTGACGGCGTGCCCGGGCAGCAGAGCGAGCAGGGTCTCCACCAGATCGGTTCGCGCGGTGTGTTTGGCTGTTCTGGCCTGCTGCTGCTTGAGATCGCGTACGTACTTCGGCAGGAGCCGGCGGGTGATCTTCTTGGCAATATGCTTCGGCCCGCGCGTGGTCACCACGATGATCGAATGGCGCCGCAGGTCAGAGGACTCGACGGGGTAGAGTCCCGTGACCACGATCCACTCTGTCCGGCCCATCAGCTGGTGTACGGCCAGGCGCGCGCCGTCCGGTCCCATCAGGTACGGCGTCCCCCAGAGGGTCTCTGGGCTGTAGCCGTGCAGATGCCTGGCGATCTCGGGTACGAGGTCGTTCACGTCGCAGCCGTCCATCGGGAATCCTTTCGTTCCGGCACGTCAGGGCAGCGTTCGGTTGATCGGGAAAGGCTCGCCGCCGCGCCCTTCCCGGGGAGCGGCGGCGGGTTGGCTGTGTGGGGTACCGCGTCGGGAAGGCGGATCAGACCGCCGACAGGGCGATCACCAGCCCTCGGGGAGCAGTGGCCAGGCAGCCGAGGGCCGCTCTCGTACCTGCGCGATGATGTCGTCGGCCATCTGGCTCCAGTCACGCCCGAGCACCTCGGACGGCGACAGACCCACCATGAGCGCCTCGACGAGCAGGAGCGCGAGCGTGTAGTGAGACGTGACCGACAGAGCCCGGTCGAGCGCGACGCTCGCCAGCGGCCCGTCCCCCCGGCACATCGCGGCGAACGCCAGCAGCGTTGCGGGAGCGGCGGCGAACGCGGGCTGAACCTTGCGGACGACCTCGGTCCACAAGCGCACATGCGTCTCTGTGTCGTACTCCAGCACGTACGTCATCGCCATGTCGCGTACGGGCTTGGCGGTCAGGCACACGCCGAGCCAGGCCACCGTCTCGGCGTCAAGGTGTCCTCCAGCCTGGACCTGATCCAGCGCAGCCACGATCCGCTTCACGCCGTCGCCGAACCAGTCATCGTCCGGCCTGCTCTCCTTCCTGGCCTGGGCGCAGACCTCCCGCGTGATCTTCTCTGCGCGGTCCTGATCGAGATTCTGGGGCGGCTCCAGGGTTGCAGCAAGGGCCGCCTTGTCGGGAAGCGCGCGCATCCCGGCCACCACGGCGGCAGCGGCGGGCACGCTACTGGAGGGATCGACCAGTACCCCCTCCGGAGGGCAGCACCTGACATCCGAGCACATGTAGGACCAGTAACGCCCTTCATCAACGCGTATCGCCTCACCGAGGGCGACCCCGTTCCCGGGCAGGGTTTCCATGGCGGCATCCATCATCGGAGTAACCTGCGGACCAGCTCCGTAGCCGACCAGCAGCGCATGGTGGAGACCGTTGCCCGCCAGCACGTTCGCCAGATGGCTCGTCCGCGCTGCCATCTCGGCAGGGTCCTGCGTCAGGTCCAGGCGTACGACACCCTTCACCTTCGCGTCGTCGATGCCCACCGCCACGAGGCTCTGTGAGGGGTGGAAGCCGAGCAGGTACGGCACGGTGGCGACCACGTCGGCCAGCTTCTTGATCGTGACGGTGTTGGTGAGCTTGGATGCAGCGCTCATGGAAAAGCCTCCAGACATGAGAAAGCCCGGCAGATGGCCGGGCGGATGGGACGTCAGCGCAGCGCGATGTGGACGCTGCCGCGCGAGCGTGAAGAGATGGGTAAGCGAGATTGCCGAGCATCTCGGACACGCTCGCGACGCTGCAGTGTCGCGCGTTGCTCTCACCTAAATACGGTTGACGAAACGGCTCAACCGTCCGCGCTCGGCGATTTCCTTTCGCGTGGCGCCAAGCAGAACGGCAGGCGTTTGCCCAGGAACCGTATGACCGAGAAACACCGATCGTGTTAGGCGCGTACCGGCGAATCTCCCCTCACTCAAATACGGCTACCGCGCCCGCCCAACCGTCCGCTACTCGGCTCCTTTCGGGGAATCTTTCGCTCAGGGAACCACAGTTAGCAAGAGCATAAGAAGAGGGCCCCAGAGTATCTCTGGAGCCCTCTTCTTATGGCCTTCGGGTTACTCCTGCGTCATTTCGCCCTCGTACCTGAGCGTGTCCCTGGCATCGTCAATGCGCTCGGACAGTTCCTGCCACTCGGCCCGTGCGGCGTCACGCGTCCTGATCACAGTCCGGCGGGAACCGTAAGCACCGCCGTATCGTTCCTGAGCGACCTTGCCCAGGACCCCCGCCCGCCCCAGATCATCGGCTTGCCCAGCGATCTTCATCATCGCTCGCAGGGTCGGGAAGTCACCGCCATCTCCGAACGCCTGCCGGAAAATGACGGCACTGTTCTGAGCCAGGCAGAACGCCTCAGCCGCCCGTGTGGCACTCTCCACGTGCGGCACCGGTCGCATGAGCTGTGCGCCAGGCGTGGCGTCGACCTCGGTCGGAGGCACATCAACCCGGTAGCCGTTCCGCGCGGCGGCATCCCGGACGGCCCACCGGTGCAGCGTCGTACGCGAGACCGTAATCTCGCCCCCGTCGCGCCGGACGTAGACCCATGCAGGGGCATCCGTCGTGCTGTCGGGAGCCTTGCGGCACGACGCGGAGATGTCGCGAAGTTTCTGGGCGAAGAGCAGCACCGCATCTTGGGTGACGTCATCCGAAACGTCGTCCGTGCCATACGACGCGTGCCCCTGCTTGACGATCGTGGCGCTGCCGTCCATGCGCTTACGGGATCGCGTGGCGTCCACCGTGCGGCAGTAACCGCGCGCCAGCCGCTGGATTTCCGCCCAGTCCTCCGAGGCCACCCGCGCCATATCCTCGGGCGTGAGGCTCTCCCCGGGAACGTTGGCCGGAACGCTCTTTCCAGAAGCTGCGTACGACATTTCCTGTCTCCGTTTCTGTTGCACACTGTTGTGCGACTACCTTCGAACTCTTCAATTACATCTCGAAACGGAGCCCCGATCAATGACATCCGGCGAGTCTTTACCATTATTCTTGACACAATAAATGGCGAGCCCATCGCCGAACAGGAGGAATTCAACGAGAAATATCAGCGTGGACTTCAAGAGAGAGAATTAATCACTAAGCGAGGGAATATGATTCAAAGAATCGCCGAGTGATTCACCGCGTAACCGGCGCCCCACCCACCTTCTAAAGAGAAGGGCTACATTTACATGAGTCGGGGCGGCGACTGGCCGACCCAGCGCCCCTGTGGACTGGGGCTGTACCAACCCCCTGGGCAGCCACTCTCAAGCAGCCGCCCAATTGGCCTACGACTGGTCATCCGAGTGGCCGAGTTATCGGCTCTTGGGCCAGTACCGACGTGTGTTCAGACCAGGCCTAGCCAGGCCGCGAAGCGCCGCAGGTCCTCGCTTGGCCGCGCTCCCGTGCTCGCCATCGTCTGCACAAGCTCCCGGACCATCGGATGGTTCCGCACCTGCTGCGGTGCGGCCGACCGAGCCCGCCGCAGCGCGTCGAACGCCTGCCCCCGATCGCCGTGGTAGTACCAACCACGGGCCACGTCGATCCAGTGATGCCCGGCACGCACCGGCGGCAGATCCACCGGGAAAGCCTTGTACAGCGGCAACGCGCGCTCGATCGCCTTGGCCCCGTCCTCCAGTTCCACGGCCGCCGACACCGCGTGCAGCGCGACATTGGACGGCCTGAACTCCAGCCCGTAGTAGTTCGTGGAATCACCGGCCAGCGACTGCGCGGCATGGCCGGCCAGCCGTAGATGCTCATCCGACAGGTCCGCGTCACCGGAGCGCGCCGCCAGCACGGACGATCTCAGATGCAACGACCCGTACAGCGCCGCAGCGGCAGGCTCCATCCGCTCGGGGTCGTCGCCGAGGCCGCGGCGCGTCTGCTCCATCAGCCGCAGCCCTTGCTCGTAGGCGGCGACCGCGAGCAGAGACACTCCACGCGACCAGCGCGTACGCGCGACCCGTAGCGGATCACGACTCAGCTGCGCCTCACGCTCGATCCGCTCCAGCACGATGCCGCGCATGTCCTGGTATCCGAGCATGTGAGCGAGCGCGGATACGCCCCCGTACGCCTCGGCCATCAGCGCATGCAGGCGGGGATCGTCGCTGTGGTGGATGGCGATGGACAGCTCTTCCAGCAGGGAAGGCAGCATCTCCCCGAGCCGCAGGTAACGAGCCTGCCGGCCCAACTGCGAAGCCTCCTCGACGTCCTTGCGAAGCTCCGCCAAGGACCGCGGCTCCGGCGCCTCCTCCGGCGGAAGATCCTGAGTGAGCAGGGCCCGACGCAACGGCTCGACGACGGCCTGGAGCCGCTGCCCCTGGCTCACCGGCTCCTGATAAGGCTGACCGGTAATGCGGGGAACATCTACCTTCAGTGCCCGCGCCACGGCACCGATGAACGCCGGGCTCGCGGGCGCATGCCCGGATTCCACCTTCGTGAGCAGGCTGTAGGAGACATGCGCGCGTGTGGCGAGGCCACGTTGGCTGTATCCGCGTAGCTTGCGCAGCCCGGCGACCCGGACTCCGATCGTCTCGGTCACGCCCACACCCGCTTTCAGACCCTTTGAAAGCTCGTCTCGGTCTTCAGTATGACTCTGTCTAGCGTGACACAGGCTGATTCCGGCGACCGAACAGTAGCGCTCGGTGACGATGCGGTCGCCATCGAACTCGAGCAGAAGTTCCCAGCGTGGCGTGTATGGAGAAGCGACACCGGCCTCTGGTGGGCCGCGCGCCGCGCCTATCCCATCGGCGCCGAACGGAACACCAGCCTGGCGTCCTATCTCCGCGCCACCACCGCCATGGGCCTCGTCGACCTCCTCATAGAGCAGGAGCAAAGCAAGTCGCCGTAGCCAACACCGAAACGCGCAATCCCCGCCGAGCAGGCCCCCGGTGTGCCCCTTGATCAGAAAGGCAGGTCCTCACCCATGCTGATGCGGGAGATCCCCACATGAACGCGACCATCCTCGCGCACCGGCAATATGTCCGCGCTGCGACGCACGTACCCGGATGGGAGATCGTCCGCGGAAGAGACGGGTCCGGCTGCGAATGCTGGGAGGCACGGTTGCGGATCGCCACGACCGAGCCCATGCGACAGGCCGGGGTGGCCGCGTTCATACGAGGGCCGGACGCCTACGCACTGTCGTCCGCCCTGGCCCGCCAGCAGTCGATCGTGCACCTCTTCCGCACCAGCTCGCCGACCAGTTCAACAACCGCACTACCACGCTCGCCCTCGATCAGGAGGTCATCATGACCGAGCACGACGGACCGCCGCAGATCAGGACATCCTTCTGGCAGACGAGAAGAACGGCACCCTCGCAACCGACACAAACGCACGAGACCCTCGATGACCGATGACCGCACCCCATCGCCCTCGTCAGGTGTGAACCCGAACACGCCCAGCATCGCCCGGGTGTATGACTACTTCCTTGACGGCAAGGACAATTTCGCCGCCGACCGGGAGCTGGCCGAGCAGGTTCTGAAAGTGGCTCCGAACGCTCGCACCACAGCACGTGCGAATCGAACCTTCCTGGTTCGGGCAACGGAAGCGGTCGTCGAAGCCGGCATCCGGCAATTCGTCGATCTGGGCACAGGCGTCCCCACATCGCCGAACGTGCATGAGGTCGCGCAGCGGACCATCCCGGACGCGCGCGTGGCGTACGTCGATAACGATCCGATCGTGCTGGTCCATGCCCGCGCCCTGTTGGCCGGCATCAGGCCTGACGTGATCGCGATCGAGGCTGACCTGCGTGACCCGAAGAACATCCTGGACCACCCCGGCCTGCGTGCGCACATCGACTTCTCCCGGCCAACCGCGTTCCTCCTGGTAGCCATGCTGCATCTGCTGACCGACGAGGACCGCCCGGAGAAGCTGGTGGAGGCAGTACGCGACCGGATGGCGCCGGGCAGCTATCTGATCTTGTCCCATCTGTGGGACGACCCGGACGGTGTCGCGCGGGCAGGTGCCGAAGAGTACGCGCACCGCAAGGCCAGTGCTTCGGTCGTGCCGCGGACGACGGAGCAGATCCAGCGGTTTTTCGACGGCTTCGAGCTGATCCAGCCTGGGCTGGTCTTTCTGGATCAGTGGCGGCCGACCGAAGGCATGATCAACGCGAGGGCCGATGACCGATTCTGCCTGTGCGCGGTGGGCCGGAAGCTGTGACCAGTGGCGAGGTTTCGAGCGTTTCCGGAGTACGACATGGACGTCGGCCAGACGCTGCCGTGGCCGTGCCATCCCAGCGCCCGCGCGTGATCGTCTCCTCCAGCTTCCTCCGGGAGGTGTGGTCGGGTGAACAAGCGGGACGAAGCCGGGCACGCGCCCCTGCGAGCGGGCAACGATCCTGCACTTCTCGTATGAATGACCTTCCCGGCGCCGCGGTGCAGCCGCAGCACCGCCCAAAGGCACAGGCGGTGGCCCGTGTCGCACCCCCTGTCTCGCACCCCAGGGACGAGCCAGTTCCTCTCCCTGGGGTGCGAGACAGCCAACAGCATCTTCTCGACCCCTGGAGGTCACTGTGCGCGACCTTGCCGAACTGGACAAGCTGCCCCACGCCGTCCGCAGCCTCATCGTGCAAGCGCACACCGGAGCGATAGACCGGATTCAGCCCATCAGCACCTCCCGGCCAGGTCTCGCCCTGCACGTGCATGGCGCGCAGCAGGACGTGTTCCTCAGGGCCACCCCGCTGGCCAGCCCGGATCTGCCGCTCTACAAACGGGAGCGATCAGCGAGTCTGAGCCTGCCCCTGGACGCGCCGGCGCCCCGCCTGCTGTGGACCACGGCAGCCGACGGCTGGATGCTGCTGGCCTACGAGCTCATCAACGACAACGCCGACCACGTGTGAGGGGAGGGCGGGTCCTGGCCGCCGCCGTCACGGGAGGCGCGCGGCGGCGTCGTCAGCGAGCCAGCCGGCCCGTGTGGCGAGGACGCCGGCCTGGAAACGGCTCTTGGCGTTGAGGCGGGCCATCAGGTCGGCGGTCAGGCGGCGTTCGGTGCGGAGCGAGATGCCGAGCTTGCGGGCGCACACCTCGTCGGTGTTGCCCTCGGCCATGAGCCTGAGCAGGGAAAGCTCCTGGCGGCTGATGCCGTCGTGCTCGCGTTGGGGGGCGACGCCGATCGGGGTGGCGTCCTCCCAGAGCTTTTCGAAAAGTGCGCACATGGCGATGATCACACTGCTCTGGCGCAACACCATGGCCCCCATGGACGTGTCGTTGATCTGCACCGGAAGCAGCGCCACCCGCCGATCGAAGATGATCATCCGGAGTGGGACCACGGGAGTGGTGCGGATCGACGCTCCCTCTTCGGTCAGCCAGTTGACGTAGGCGAGGGTGGCGGGGTCGTTGGACAGGCTCTCCAGGTAGATCGAGCGCATCCGCACGCCGCGGGCCAGGACCGCCTGGTCCTGGGGCCTGCTGGCCTCCATGTTCTCCCTGGTCTGCGGTCCGCCGTCCACGAACGCCATCACGTCGGACACGCATTCACGCCCCATGACCTCGATGTGCGTCCTGACGTCGTCCAGGCCTGAGAGGTACTTGATCTCGGCCCGGCCGGGGGCGCCGTTACGCCCGTTGTACTCCGCGATCAGGTCGTTCACCGCTGCGCGGCCGGCGGCGATCGCCTGCTGACGCTGAAGCAGCTCGGCCTCGCGGCTGGCGAGCAGCGAGGTGAGGCTGATCTCGGGGTCCACCAGGTGCAGGTGACCCGGCCGTTCCCAGGACGGCTGGATCAGCCCGAGCCGGGTCAGCTCGCCGAGGGCATCGTGCACGTGCCCGGGTGGCAGCTGCGTGCGGATGGCGAGCTCCTCCACCTGCAGCCCTGGCTCGCGCATGATGACGCGATAAAGGGACTCAGCGTCGACGCTGAGTCCCAGCGTGGCGAAAAATCCTCGTGTCATACGTTCACTATGGCCAAGGAACGACGACGGTGGGGCCGCACGAAACCCGTTGGGGGGACGTCCGTAATGGAGGGCGGCCGTAACACCTTCTACGAGGCATCAAGGTGCCAGGGCAGCATGGTGACAGCCAGAAACGATGACACCCCGGGACGGCTGCCCCGAAACTCTTCTCTGTCGGTTTTCCGTACACGTGATACTGCGAGGAGTCCTGTCTTCATGAAGGGAGCCATCCTGTCGCTCGTGGCCGCCGCACTGGTCGGCCTGGCGCATGGGGCCGTCTCCGGGAGTGCGAGCGACCATGGCACGGTCGCGCTGCCGCCCGTTGGCTGCCTCCCGGACGCCGACTGTGGCCCCGGCAACCTCGGCTGGCAGGACCAGACCGAGCCTTGATGCGCTGCCCCATCGTGAGTTGAGGGCCATACCGCCTCGGATGCGAAAGGTTCTACAGGCTGCATATGAGAGTCGAACTGTTCCGGAGACTGACCTCTTTCGCCGGCGCGCTGGCGCTCGGCGCCGGCCTCGTGGCGGCTGCATCGGCTCCGGCCTCGGCGGCCGTTTGTTCCGGCACCCACCTAGACAACTGGTCCATCACCGGCGGATACATCGCCGTTTACTACAACTCCTCCACCGGGAGGAACTGCGCGATGACTTACACGAACAATCCTGGCAAAGCGCAGTACATCATGGTTTCCATCTCCACCTCGGGCGCCTCCGACAGGGATGCCGGCACCTACACCACCTACGCCGGTCCGGTCAGCGTGTACGCCAAGGGCAAGTGCATCAGCTTCCAGGGCCAGGTCGGCAAGAGCAACCCGACAGAGGGCGTCACCGACGTCTACTGCGGCTGAGCCTTCAACGCCGATTGAACGCCGTTCACCCCAGAGTTCATCTCGTCGAGAACCTGAGACGCGATCGCGCTGGGTCGAACCCGGCCAAGCGAGGGGTCCGCGACCTGGTCGCGGACCCCTCGCGCACCGACCCTCCCTGGCGGCCGGACCGCATCAGCGAGTCGGGGCACGCGGTTCATCGGGAGGACCGACCACGCGGCCGGTTGGCGCCCGGCCGGCCATCCTCGCCGTCAGCTTGGCACAGCCAGAATCAGCTTGGCACAGCCAGAAGGAGCCAGGGCGCTCTCACCGGCCCTGCGGCGAGTCATGGCGGCGGTCAGCCGCAGTGGACTCTGTCCACCCTCACATCGCCGTATCCACCGCTGCCCTTGACGGTCGCCAGCACGGTGATGCACTTGTCCCGGGCCGAGACGTAGACGGGACCCGCGTAGTACTCGAACTGGCCGCTGTCGGAGTCGGCCCACGAGGAGGCGCCGGAAGTCTTGATCCGCACCGACTTGTAGGCCTTGGAACCATAGGTGCTGCCCCGGCCGTAGGCCACCGCGCAGTTCCGCCCCTTACCGGAGTTCCAGCGAATCTCAAGGATTCCGTACTTCGAACCCCCCAACTTGATGTTGTACGTACCCACAAGTTTGTAGCCGCTGCCGCACGGGCCCGCCGCGCTCGCCGGAGCAGCGGTACCCACGAGCCAGGCGGAGGCCATGGCCACGCTCGCCACGGCGGCGAGCCCATTACGAAAACGCATATGCCTTCCTTGCTTTTGCGTGGCGCCGTCATCGCGCCCGAGCCTGCTTCTCATTGCGGGGCTCGACCGAGCTTCGAAGGACTCTCGGACAATGAAGCCCGGAAACACCCGCCAACCCGTTCGACCCGCAGCAGTCTGGATCATCCGACCAGCGCCGGTCAGCACTTGCGGCTGGCAGGATGGTGCTCCGGCAACATCATGCGAGGGAGTGGTGTGCGAATTTGGCCTGGTCGCAGCGTGACACAGGCTGATTCCGGCGACTGAACAGGACGACAACGTCGCCATCGCCGATGACCTCATGACCAGGCATCGGATCTTCACCGTCGCCCGCAGCGGCATGAGCGGAGGCGACGCCGTCCGCGCCACTCCCGCCTTGTTCACCTCCGCCGGCGACGTGGACCGGCTGGCGGCCGCCCTGAACGACATCTGCCCGCGTACCGGGTGCCGGTGAGCCCAGGGCGCTCTTGACAGGCGCTCCCCGCCGGCCACTATCTTGCTCATGTGAATAGCTCTTCAGATGACAGCGTGTTGATAGTCGACGGCTGCACCGTCAAGGTGGTCGACGCCGACCGCGTGACCGCCGTGCGCGAACGGATGCCCCCCGCCGATGACCTGACCGACACGGCCGACGTGTTCGGCCTGCTGTCGGACCCCAACCGGCTGCGGCTCCTGGTAGCGCTGCTGGACGGCGAGCTGTGCGTCTGCGACCTCGCGGCGGTGACCGGCCAGAGCGAGTCCGCCGTCTCCCACGCCCTGCGGCTGCTGCGCGCGCACCGCATCGTGGCCGCCCGCCGCTCCGGCCGGATGGCCTACTACCGGCTGGAGGACCCGCACGTACGGATGCTGCTCGACCTGGCACTCGCCCACACCGAACACACCGACGCCATCCACCCCGAGCGCGAAGGAACCCCGTAATGGGCGCCGGACACGGACACGGGCACGCGGGAAGCCGCCACCGATGGCGGCTGGCGGTCTCCTTCGCCCTGATCGGCGCCTACTTCGTCGTCGAGCTGGCCTACGGCCTCATCTCGGGCTCACTGGCACTGCTCTCGGACGCCGGGCACATGGCCGCCGACGTCGTCACCCTCGGCGCCGCCCTGGTCGCCACCAGGATCGCCACCCGCCCGGACACCACCGGCCGGCGCAGTTACGGCTCCTACCGGGCCGAGATCTTCGCCTCCCTACTGGCCGTGATCATGATGCTCGGCGTCGCCCTCTACGTCGTCATCGAAGCCATCGGCCGCATCGGCGGCGGCACCGAGGTCTCCTCCGGCCCCATGCTCGTCGTCGGCGCCATCGGCCTGGCCGTCAACCTCGTGGCCCTGCTCCTGCTGCGCTCGGGAGCCGGCGAAAGCCTCAACGTCAAAGGCGCCTACATCGAGGTCGTGGCCGACACCGCCGGTTCGGTCGGCGTCATCGCAGCCGGCTGGCTGGTGTCCGTCACCGGCCAGCCGTTCTGGGACACCTTCGTCGCCCTGGCCATCGGCGTCTTCGTCGCCGTGCGCGCCATCTCCCTCGGACGGCAGGTCTTCGCCGTGCTGGGCCAGCACGTGCCCGAAGGCCTCGACGCCGGTGCCGTGGCCCAGGACCTGGCCTCCATCGCGGGCGTCCGCGACGTGCACGACCTGCACCTGTGGACACTGACCTCCGGCATGAACGTGGCCACCGCCCACCTGGTCACCGCGGACCTGAGCGACAACCACGCCGTCCTGGACCAGGCCCGCGACCTGCTGCGCCGCCGCCACGGCGTGGCCCACGCCACGCTGCAGGTGGAACCGGCCGACCACCGCGGCTGCGACGAACTGGGCTGGTGAACCACCACAGGCCCCGGCGACCCATCGCTCTTCATCGACACCCCACCCGCCTACCGGAGAAGACCGTGGCATCCCCTCTCACCGGCCCCGCTCCTGTTCAGGCCGGGCCCGCCGCGCCCGGCACCTGGCCGTTCCTGCTGCCCTTCGTGGTCTACGTGCTGCACACATTGGAAGAGCTGCAGGGCTTCGCCGCCTGGGCAGGCCGCTACTTCGGCCCCGAGACCACCGGCATGTTCGCCGCCTACCACATCCCGCTGATGCTGCTCGTTCTGGTGTGCTCCTGGCGAGCCTCGGTGGCCGGGCGGCACGGTGCCTGGGTTGTGCTGGCCACCGCGTTCCAGCGGCAGTTCAGCGTCAACGCCCTGTTCCACCTGAGCGTCGGGGCGGCGGATCAGTTGCCCGTCGCGTACTCGGAGAAGATCTCATCGAGTACGCGTCGCGCGCTCGCGGCCTCCTCGTCGTCGTCGCCCACCGTGTAGGCGTAGGTGGCAAGCGTCTTCCACAGGGCCCAGCCACGCCCGCGGGCCCATGCCGCCTCCCCGACCGACAGCCGCTCCCGGAACGCCTGCCGGCCCTCGGCGGTCAGCAAGGTCCATGCGACTGCCAGGTCACAGGCCGGATCGCCGACGCCGCAGGTGCCGAAGTCGATGACCGCCGCCAACTGCCCGTCGTTGAGCAGGAGATTTCCCTCGGCGACGTCACCGTGGAACCAGCTCTCCACACCGTCCCAGCGTGCGTCGAGGGCGCTCTTCCAGATCTCGCGCGCCAGGTCGACATCGACGTGGCCGCGCAGTTCCGCGAGCGCGTTCTGGGCCACCCCGTCGTACGTCCGCAGCGTGCCGCCGCGAAACCAGTTGTGCTTTCCCGGGCGGGGGCCGTCAGCGGGGTCGATGCTCCGTAAGGCCGTCAGGAACTCGGCCAGGTCAACCGCGAATCGCACGGGATCGGCGATCCGCTCCGCGCCGGCCGGCTCGCCGCCGAGCCACTGGTAGATCGACCACGGGTACGGGTAGCCCGCGCCGGGCTCGCCCTTCGCCAGTGGCACGGGAATCGGCAACGGGAGCCGGGAAGCGAACGCCGGGAGCCACCGGTGTTCCTTGTCGACTGCCAACGCGTACTCGGACGCGCTGGGCAGGCGCACCAACATTCCGGCGCCAAGGTGGAACGTACGGTTGTCCCAGCCGCCGTTGGCAACGGGGTGCACCGGGAGACCGGCCCACTGAGGGAACTGTTGTTCGACGAGGCGACGAACCTGCTCCGCCTCGACGGTGATGCGCTGGGGCACGGCACCGAGATCCGGTGTGTTACTCAACGACACATCCTGTCAGGCTGTTGAATCTCTGTGAAAGCACGTCGCTTGAGTACACCACTGAAGTTCACGCGGTCAAAGGCGTAGAGCGGGCAACGCGGACGACAGGCAGTACGTCCTCCAGGATCTGATCGAGACCTCCACCACGTTCGCTCACTGGATCGGCCCGGAGACAGGGCGGCTCGAGAACATCTCGCTGGACCGAGCGGCGCTGGTCACGTGGCCACGGGGCCAGGGCTTCGCCAGCCGGGCCGAGGCGTCTCCGGGATGGGCGCTGAACGAACTCATTGCGATGGCCCGCGCCGGAAGGGTTGCGGAGGCCCGTGAGGCGGCGGCGCGGTCGCTGAAGTCCTTCTGGCACGCCGCCGGCCGTTACGCCGATCAGACCGAACTTCTCCGCAAGGCGCTCGAAGCAGCCATGAAGCTGGATGACACGCTGGCTTGGCTCACCGACGACTGGAAGGTCTCCACCTGATCGGGCATCGTCAGGATCAGCGCCCGGCGCGGCTTTATCTTCTCACCATGTGAGGGCTGCGGATCTCGGCCCTCACATTTCTTGGTCAGGGTGATGGGTCAGCACGCGGAGCATGCGGCGAGATGTTTCGGGAAGCGAGAGCCGCTCCGCCTGCCGCCTCAGTACTGTGACGTCGCATGACCGGCACCGAGATAGAGATCACCGCGGACTTGGTCCGCGACCTGCTGCAGGAGCAACATCCGGACCTTGCAGGGCTGGCCATCCGCGAGGTGGCGGGCGGCTGGGGCAACCAGATGTGGCGCCTGGGGGACGAGTTGGCCGTGCGCATGCAGCGCATGGACCCCACCCCTGAGCTCCAGCTCAAGGAGCGGCGGTGGCTACCCGTGCTGGCCCCGCGCCTGCCGCTCCCGGTGCCGACCCCGGTGCGGTTCGGCGAACCGTCCGAGCGTTTCCCCAAGCACTGGACCGTGATGACGTGGGTTCCCGGCGAGCCGCTGGACCACGGCTCGATCAGCCGCGGCGCCCACGCGGCCGACACGCTGGCGAGCTTCCTCCAGGCGCTCCATGTGGAGGCGCCCGCCGAGGCCCCGGCCAGTTCGGACCGCGGCGCTCACCCCAGTAGGTGCACCGGCGGCTTCGAGCGGTTCTTGCAGGCCATTGACCCCGACGCCGTCGGCGATGTCCGCGCCGTCCGGGCCGTCTGGGCCGATGCCGTCGCGGCCCCCGAGTGGGAGGGCCCGCCGGTGTGGGTGCACGGCGACCTCCATCCGGCGAACGTCGTCGTCTCGGACGGAACGCTCTCGGGCATCGTCGACTTCGGTGACATGTTCGCCGGAGATCCGGCGTGGGACCTCGCCGCCGCATGGGTGCTGCTCCCCGCGGGCACGGCCTCACGCTTCTTCGACACGTACGCGCACGCGGACGAGGCGGCGATCCGGCGCGCCCGCGGGCTGGCCGCCATGAAGAGCCTCTTCCTGATGCTCATGGGGCAGAACGGTGATCGGGGCCTTCCCGGGGGCAAGCCGCACTGGGGACCTGCAGGCCGGGCGGCACTTGATCGTGTTCTGAAAGGCGTTTGAGTGAGATGTTGCCGACGAGCCATTCCGCGTACGGATGCGGCTCATAACCGTCGGAGAAGAACCCCATGACGTGGCCCTTGTCGCTGCGCAGGATCGCCTGCCGTCCGGGGACCCGGGCAAGCCCTCGGCGCGGAGTGATCATGCTCTGCGAAGACGCCGAGTGCTGCCCCGGCGCGGTCATCCGCCAGGTGTGGGCGTGCGCTGGTCCGTGACCGGATCGGGGCGTTGCCTCGTGCCTCTTCGCGCGAGGAGCGCTCGCCGCGCCGACACGATCACGGCCAGGACGACGAGACCGAAAATCACCATCGTGACGGGCCGTCCGAGGACGTACCCGGGGTTGCCGTCAGAGTAGGCCAGGGTCTGGCGCAGCGAGACTTCGAGCGTGGGCTGGAGGACGACTGCCAGCACGAAGGGAGCCATGCTGAACCCGGCCCGGCGCAGCATGAATCCGAGCAGTCCCGCGACCAGCATGACCACGACGTCGAACATCGAGTTGTTCTCGGCGTACACTCCCACGACGCACAGGCCGATCACGAGCGGCATCAACGTCTGCGGCGGGATCGACAGCAGGCGGGTGAAGAGTCCCACCAGCGGAAGGTTGAGCACCAGCAGCATCAGGTTGGCGATGTACATCGCGGCGATCACGGTCCAGAACAGGTCGGGCTGGTCCTCGACGAACGTCGGGCCAGGGACGATGCCGTTGAGCAGCAGGGCCGCGAGTACGAGTGCCATGGTCGGCGCGAACGGGATCCCGAGCGCCAGCAACGGGACGAACGCCGCGCCGGCCGCCGCGTTGTTGGCCGCCTCAGGGCCGGACACCCCCTCGACGGCGCCCTTGCCGAACTTGTCAGGGTTCCTGGAGATCTTCCGCTCGACGACATAGGAGGCGAACGTCGACAGCACGGCGGCGGGGCCGGGCACCAGCCCCAGCAGGAAGCCGATCACCGAGCCACGCACCGCCGCGGGAGCCGCCTGGCGGGACTCCTGCCCGCTGGGCAGGAGCTCCCTGAGCCGTGGGGCCCTGACGGGTTTCGGACGCCAGCGCCGGCCGACCATCGTGAGCGCTTCCGCCACGCCGAAGGCCCCCATGACCAGGGCGATGAAGCTGAAGCCCTCAGCCAGGGTGTCGGAGCCCATGGTGAACCTCAGGTCACCGCCGGCCGGGTCGATCCCGACCGTGCCGATCGCCAGGCCGGCGCAGATCATGGCGATCGCTTTCGCGACGGAGCCGTCGGCGAGCGCCGCCAGCAGCAGGAGTCCCGCGACGCACAGTGCCAGGTATTCGGGCGGGCCGAGCTTGACCGCTATCCCGCTCAGCCACGGCGCAGACATCATGAGACCGAAGATGGCGATGGTGCCCGCCAGGAACGACGAGAGCGCCGCGATGGTCAGTGCGGGCCCTGCTCTGCCCCGTTTTGTCATCTCGTGGCCGTCGAGCGCTGTGACCACCGACGACGCTTCACCGGGTACGTTGAGCAGGATCGAGGTCGTCGACCCACCGTACGTGGAGCCGAAATAGATGCCGGCGAACAGGATCAGCGATCCCGTCGGGCCCAACTGCGTGGTCATCCCGAGCAGGACCGACATCGCGCCGATCGGCCCGATGCCGGGCAGCACGCCGACCATCGTGCCGAGAACCACGCCGACCAGCGCGAGAATGACGTAGGCCGGATCGGCGAAGGCGGCGAAGCCCGCGCCGAGGTTGTCGATCGCGTCGCCCACGGGGCGTCCTTCCGTTCAGAACAGGCCGAGCGTGCCGCCCGGCAGGGGGACCGACAGCCAGCGCACGAAGATCAACCAGGTGGCCGCGCCGAAGGAGAAGCCGAAGATCACGGCGCTGCTCCACCGGGCGACCCCCATGACCTTGGCCATCAGGACCAAGGAGATCGCCAACGTCACGATCATCCCCACGGTGTCGCCCACCGCCGGCACCAGCAGGGCGGCGGCCAGCACGCCGGCGATCCGCCACCAGCGCACCTCGCCGTCGCCCTCGCCTTCCGCGTCGTCTTCCGCGTCGTCCTCCGGTGGGGTGACGCCGCCCGGCGTCCTTCGACGGCTCTGCAGGAGGACGACGGCACTGGCGGCGACCAGCACCAGCGCGACGACGAAGGGGAAGAAGCCCGCCCCACTGTCCGCCATCGTCCCCAGGCCCTCACCGAGGGCCAGCGCGCCGTACAGCAGGCCCAGCACCAGCAGCGACCCGGCGGCGATCACATCCGGCTTGGCGATCCCTCGCACAGGACCCGTTCCCCTCATTTCGCCGCGATCAGGTTCGCCGCCTCCGCGGTCTTCTTGGCCAGCCGCGCCTTGGCCGTCTCGCCGTCGGCCCCGCTGACGACCAGCCCCAGCTTCCGCGCCGCCTCGGCGAACTTCTGGCTCTTGACGGCCGAGCCGAACGCCTCGCCCAGTTTCCGCTGGACGTCGCCGGGCAGCCCCTGCGGCGCGATCAACACGTTGTAGGCCTCCCACTCCAGGGCGACGTCCTGCTGGGCGAAGGTTCGGATCTCGGGGGCGAGCTCGATGGGCTTGGCGGAGGCGATCCCCAGGGCGCGAAGCTTACCGGCCTTCAGCTGCGCCATCCCGCCGGCCAGTTGCATGACGCCCACTTCGACGTTGTCGCCGAGCAGGGCCGTGACGGTCGCCTGGTCGCCGTCGAACTTGACGTGCTTGAACCGCGTGCCCGTCAACTGCTCGAACTTCCCGGCCGGGATGGCGTAATTGAGCGGACCCTCGGCGATCGTGATAGCCCCTGGGCGGGCCTTGGCGGCTGCGACCAGATCGCCGATGCTCTTGTACGGCGAATCGCCGGGGACCACGAACAGCACCGGTGACGTGGTGACCTCGCTGATCACCGAAATCGCCACCGGGTCGTAGGAGACCTCCTCGGTACGCGGGAGCAAGGTCAGCGGGCCGTCCGGCACGAGGCCGATCGTGTGCCCGTCCGGTTCGGCGCTGAGCGTCGCCGTGGTGCCGACCGAGCCCGCGCCGCCCTCCCTGTTCACCACCTGGACGCGCCGGCCGAGCTTGCCCTCGTCGTTGACGACCTCGACCAGCGAACGGGATGTGGCGTCGATGGCACTTCCGGCCGGATAGGGCACGATGAGCTGGATGTTCCGTGTCGGAAAGCCGCCCTGGGACGCGGGCGCACCGCATGCCGCGGTGACGAGTACGACGGCCGCGAGGAGCGCGGGCAACGCGGCACGGCCGCGCCTGCCGGCCGGAAGAATACTCATGGGGCACCTCCTGGAAGGGACAGGGGAGGATGGGTTCCCGGCCCGATGGCGGCCGTGGCGATGACCGAGTCGTGCCAGCCGTCGTCGCCGAAGTCGTAGGCGTCTCGGTGGAGCCGTTTGAAGAACAGGTGCGCGCTGTGCTCCCAGGTGAAGCCGATCGCGCCATGAAACTGCACCATCGCGGCCGACATCCGGCGGGCCAGGTCGGCGGCGCGGCTCTTGACCACCGACGTCATCAGCACGGCGTCGTCGCGCCCGGTGTCGTGGGCGTGGGCGGTGTACCACAACGCGTCGGTGATCGTCGTCCATGCCACGTACAGCTCGGCCAGCTCGTGCTGGATCGCCTGGAAGCCGCCGATCGCCCGGCCGAACTGCCGGCGCCCGCGAAGGTGGTCAAGAGTGATCCGCATCGCCGTGCCCGCGGCGCCGACGAGGTCCGCGCTCACCAGCACGGTCAACCGCTGGACGATGCGCTCGAAGACGTCGTCGTGCGCCCAGCTCAGCGGCTCAGCGGGCACATCGGCCAAGGTCACCCGGGCCGCACGCATGGTCCGGTCGACGGGCTCGACCGCGCGGATCGACACCCCGGGATGTCCGGCCGCCACGACGAGAACAGCGGGGCCGCTCGCCGACGTGGCGGCGACCAGCATGATGTCGGCATCCTCCGCATGGCCGACGATTCCGGCGTCGCCGTTGAGCATGCCGTCACCGGTGGCGGTGACGGCGATGCCGTCGCGGTCCCACGAGCCGCCCGGAGCACGCAGGGCGGTCGCTCCGATGAGCTCGCCCGCGACCATCGGCGCGAGCCATCGGCGCCGCTGCTCCGGGTCGGTCGAGGTCGCGAGGACGTCGCAGGCGGCCATGGCCGTTCCGACGCCCGCCGGCGCGAGGCCGGCCCCCAGCGCCTCGCCGACCACGGCGAGGTCGAGCAGCCCGAGTCCGAGGCCGCCGTCCGACGGCGCGGCCGTCACCCCGAGCCAGTTGAGGTCTGCCGCCGCACGTCGCAGGCCGGCGTCGAGCCCGGCCGAGGGCGCGTCAGCGTACTGCGCCACGCGCGCCAGGTCCAGGTGGCGATCGAGCCAGCGCCGTACGGCGCCGCCCATCGCCACCTGCTCCTCACTGAGCCCAAAGTCCATGTCACCGGTCCACTCACGCGAATGGCACACAGTTCACAGTGCATGTGTGAAGTACGTCAAAGACGTGAAATCAACCCGACTCATTGCATTTCGCAATGAGTCGGTCATGGGTTTTGCTCTTTGACGCTCCAGGACGACGGTGCTCAGGATGGGCGTGCGCGCAGGACGGATCGGACAAGGAGTGGTGCACGGGATGGATCTTCGATACTCGTCGGCTGCGGAGAGATTCCGGCGGGAGATCCGCCGGTGGCTGGATGAGTCCGTACCGGCGAGGTGGCGCCAGCCGCGTTTCTGGATCGACCGGGGCGGGAGTGAGGAGTCCCTGGAGTTGCGGCGCCGTTGGGAGAAGGACCGGTTCGACAACGGCTTCGCCGGCGTCGACTGGCCCGTCGAGTTCGGTGGGCGCGGCGCCGACCACGAGATCCGGGCGGTGCACGACGAGGAGATGGCGCGGGCCCGGGCGCCGATCGGTCCCTTCCTCGGCCTGACCTACCTCGGCACCGCGCTGCTCGGCCCCACGCTGCTGCGCTACGGCAGCGACGTGCAGAAACGCACGATCCTGCCGCGGATCCTGTCCGGCGACACGATCTGGTGCCAGGGGTTCTCCGAGCCGGAGAGCGGCAGTGACCTCGCCGGCCTCTCGACCACCGCCCGGCGTGACGGCGAGGTCCTGGTGGTCTCCGGCCAGAAGACCTGGACCTCGCTGGCGCGCCACGCCGATGCAATGTTCGCCCTCGTCCGCACCGATCCGAAGGCGGAACGACGTCGCGGCATCACCTTTCTGCTGATCGACCTGACGCTGCCGGGGGTGCACGTGCGCCCGATCCGTCAGATGTCCGGCTCGTACGAGTTCGGGGAGGAGTTCTTCGACGAGGTACGCGTGCCCGTCGACGGCAACGTGGTCGGCCGGATCGGCGACGGCTGGGCCGTGGCCCGCCACCTGCTCTCGGTCGAGCGGAACGCCTCGCCGATCAGCCAGTACGTGGAGTTCGGCCACGAGCTCGACGACGTGATCGCCGCGGCCCGGCACACCAGGAAAGACGGCCGTCCGGCCATCGAACACCCGCAGATCCGGGCACGGATCGCACGCTGCCGGGCCGACCTGGAGTTGCTCCGCGTTCGCGGCTACCACACGATGACCCGCCTGGCGCAGGGTCAGGACCTGGGCGCCGACGCCTCGGTCACCAAGCTGCTGTGGTCACAGACCAGGCTGGCGATCGCCGATCTGGGCGCCGACATCCTCGGTGCGGACGGCCAGCTGAGCGCCGAGCCTGACGGCGGTGAGCATCTCGGCCATCTCCGCTGGCGCCACCTTCACGTACGCGGCCAGCGGATCGCCGGCGGCACCGCGCAGATCCAGCGCACGATCATCGCCCGCGACCTGCTGGGCCTCCCCCGGTGAGCGGGACGGCGATCGGCTCGGGAACCGTGCTGTTCCAGCTGCGCGACGGGGTCGGCACGGTGACCCTCAACCGGCCGGAGCGCCGCAATGCGATCTCCTGGAACCTCGTGCAGGATCTGCTCGCCGCCATCGAGCGGGCCGGCTCAGAAAAGGACCTGCGCGTCCTCGTCGTCACGGGTGCCGGTGACGACTTCTGCGTCGGCGCCGACCTCGCGCGGGTCGGGTCGGACAGTGCCCAGGACCAGGAGACACGCACGCTGCGCGGACGTTCGGTGGCCGACGACCGCGAACGGCTGACCCGGGCCTCGGCCATCGTGGAGACGCTCGTGCACTTCCCCTCGCCGACGATCGCCGCCATCAACGGCGCCTGCGCCGGTGCGGGGCTCTGCCTCGCGCTGGCCGCCGACTTCCGGCTCGCGGCGCGGGAGGCGGTGTTCAACACCGCGTTCGTCAGCGCCGCGGTGTCCGGTGATCTGGGCAGCGCCTGGCTGCTGACCCGCGCGGTGGGCGGCGCCCGCGCGCGGGCGCTGCTGCTCGACCCGGTCAAGCTCACCGCCGCCGAGGCGGCCGACCTGGGACTCGTGACCGAGACCACGACCGATCTGGAGGCACGGATCGGCTCGCTGGCCGGCAAGCTCGCCGCGCAGGCACCGAAGGCGATGCGCTACGCGAAGCAGAACCTGGCGGACGCCGGATCGGCCACGCTGCCCGACTACCTGCGGCGGGAGGTGCCTCGTATGGTCGACTGTGCCCGCAGCGGCGATGCGCGGCGGGCCGCCCAAGCCTTCCTGGAAAAGCGCAGACCGGTGTTCACCGGAGAGTAGGAGCGGCATGACCCCCCCTCTCGCGGGAGTTCGCGTCGTCGAGTTCGGCCACTACATCGCCGCCCCAGCGGCGACCCAGATGCTGTCCGACCTCGGCGCCGAGGTCATCAAGATCGAGCCGCCCGCCGGCGACCAGGCACGCGGCATCGGCGCCTACGGCGAGGGCATCGTCCTGGCCTACAACCGCGGCAAGCGCTCGATCGTGCTCGACCTCAAGCAGGCCGGCGACAGGGACACCGCCCTGGGTCTGATCACGGAGGCGGACGTCGTCGTGCAGAACCTGCGGGCCGACGCGCTGGCCGGCCTCGGTCTCGGTCCCGACGACCTGCGGCCGGCCAACCCCAGGCTCATCTACGTCTCGATCCGTGGTTTCAGCTCCCGAGGCCCCTCGGCGAACCGGGCCGGCCTCGACATCGCCGCGCAGGCCGAGAGCGGGCTGATGTCGATCACCGGCGAGCTCGACGGTGATCCGCTCCGGGTCGGCTTCCCCGTCGCCGACGTCGCCGCCAGCTACGCGGTCGTCCAGGTCGTCCTCGCCGCGCTCCTGCGCCGGGAGCGCACCGGCGAGGGCGGGGTCGCCGAGGTCTCGCTGCTGGACGCCGCTATCCACCTTCAGTCGGCGATGTGGGGCGAATGGCACGCCTCCGGCCAGGAGCCGCGGCGCAAGGGAAACGGCCAGGCGACCGTCGCTCCCGCCGCCGACCTCGTACGCACCGCCGACGGGACCATCGTGTTGTCGGCCTACACCGCCGACCACTTCGCGCGGCTGTGCCGGCTCATCGACAGAAAGTGGATGATCGACGACCCTCGCTTCGCCGACAACCCCGCCCGGGTCGCCAACCGGGAGGCGCTCCTGGCGGAGATCTCGCGGGCCATCGGCGTCCTGCGGACCGAGGAGTGCCTCGCGATGCTGGCCGACCACGGCATCGTCGCGGCGGAGGTGCGCACCTACCACGACGTGGCCGAGGCGCCGGACGTGCATGCCAGCGGAGTCCTGACCACGGGCATCGGGCCGGACGGTGACCGCTACACCGTTCCATCACTGCCCTTCACCCTCGACGGTGTCACCGTCGAGGCGGACCAAACGGTGCCCCGCGCCGGGGCCGACTCGGGTGCGCCCGGCTGGCGCGGCGCTTGACCTGGTGAGCAGGGCGCACATTGGATCGCATCATGAACGTCCGCGAGCTCGAATGCTTCCTCGCCGTCGTCGACCAGGGCAGCATCACCCGGGCCGCTTCCGCGCTCTACCTGGCACAGCCGTCCCTGTCGCAGATCATCCGCCGCCTGGAAAGCGACCTCGGCGTGGAGCTGTTCCGCCGGGTCGGGCGCGGACTGGTGCTCGCCCCCGCCGGTGAGGCGCTTGTCGGGCCGGCCCGCCAGGTCGTCCGTGACCTGCACCATGCCCGCCAGGTCGCCGAGGGTTACCGGGGGCTCGAACGCGGACGGGTCGACCTGGCGATCTCCACCTCCCTCACGTCCAACTTCCTGGCCGCGTGGGTAGGTCACTTCCGCCGCCAACATCCCGGGTTCACGGTCCGGCTCAAGCAGCACGACGGCGACACCGACGAGATCGTCCACCTGATCAGGTCGGGCGAGGCCGAGCTCGCCTACGCGGTCGCGCCCGTGTCCCGGCAGGGAATCGACTGCTTCCGCATCGGGGAGGGCGAGGTCGTGCTGGCGCTGCCGCCCAGTTGGCGCGCCGGCTTCCCCGACCCGATCCCGGCCGCCCTGCTCGACGGCCTGCCGATGATCGTCGATCGGGGGTTCGGGCGTGCGTACCTCGACTCCATCGGCGTCGAACCCACCGTCGTCGTCGATGTCAGCGAACCCGCCGGACTGGTGCCACTGATCGTCGCCGGCGCGGGAGCCGCCGTCCTGCCGATGCGCCAGGCCCTGGACGCTCGACGCAGGGGAGCGAGCCTGCGCATGATCGAACCGCTGGCCGTACGGGCGATCTACGCCATCACCTCGACCTCCCCGCTGTCGATACCGGCCCGCCGGTTCCTCGAACTCAGCAGGGAGAACCTTGATCGCTGGCGTCGGGCCGTGACCAGACGCACCGACCGGGGCATGACGCTGCTGGAGGCGTCCATCGACGCCGACAACGTGATCGAAGCCGCATATCAGCGACTGGAGGAGACCCCTGACCAGCCGATGACGCCCCTCGCTTCCACGCCGCTCTCGGCGCGAGATTCCTGATCTGTGGCTTCAGGTTCGGGCCTTGGGCACCCTACCGCTGCGACCTGCGGTTTTCCGCGATTCTGCAGTCGAGTCGAAGGATTCCCTGTCGCCGACCGCGGCAGGCTCCTCCCCGAGGGCTGGGAGGCTCGGCTCGGCATGCCGGCACCGCCGGACGGCCAACGGATCGCCGTACCCGAGGATGATCACAGAATGCCGGACAGTGCCTCAGACGTCGCACCGTTGAGGCCCGTGGTTCTGCCGTCTCTCCACCAGCGATCCTTGCGAGCGCTGGGGCAGGAGCGTGGGAGAGGTGCGTGCGTCTGCTCGTGCATGAGCACCCCCGGTCGTGCCGAGGGCAGCAAGCGAGCTGAGCATGTCCGAGGGCTCCGGGCGCGAGGGCGTCTCTCCGGTCCGGCGAAGTCAAGTCAAAAGGAGAAGGCGGGATACCCTGCCTGCGGTGCCTCGAACCACGTGACCGGAGGAGTCGATGCTGGGATGACGGCAGAGCGACCGATGCCCACACAGGACGACGTGCTCGGCTACTTCGACACGCTGTCGAACTGGGGACGGTGGGGCGACGACGACGAGCTCGGCACTCTCAACCACATCACCGACGACGTCCGGGTGGCGGCGGCGCGGGCCGTGCGCCACGGCAGGAGCGTGTCGTGCGCATGGGAGGTCGCCGTACCGGAGGACATGGAGCGGTCGACGACGACGTGCCCGTGCGCCGCCGACATGCCGGGTGCCGAGAACATGCCGCCCGCATTCCACGCCGACCGGCGCTGGGGCTTCTCGTCCGAGCGGATCGGCGTCACCTTCCACGGCAACACCCTCACCCACATCGACTCGCCGTGCCACATCTTCTGGGACGGCACGATGTACAACGGGCGGTCGCACTCGCTGGTCGGCGCCGCAACGGGATCGGCGTGGGCGGCCGTCACGGCGGCGGCGAACGGGATCATCACGCGTGGTGTCCTGCTGGACATCGCGGGCGTGCGGGATGTGCCGTGGTTGGAGCCGGGGCAGGGTGTGTTTCCCGACGATCTCGAAGAGGCCGAGCGCCGCCAGGGTGTGCGGGTACGCTCCGGCGACGCGGTACTCCTGCGGACCGGCTATGGCCGCGTCCGGCGCGAGACCGGTGCGGTCAGCGGTTTCACGCAGGCCGGGTGGCACGCGTCCTGCCTGCCGTGGCTGCATGAACGGGAGGTCGCGCTGATCGGCGCCGACACCCCCCAGGACGTTCAGCCATCGGGGTACGAAGGCGTGTTGATGCCGGTTCACGCCGTGAGCCTCGTCGCGATGGGTCTGTGGATGCTCGACAACTGCGACCTGGAGGCGTGTGCGGCGACGGCTGCCGAGCTCGGCCAGTGGGACTTCCACCTCGCAGTCGCGCCGGTCCGCTTCGCCGGTACGTCCGGCAGCCCGGTCAACCCGATCGCCACCTTCTGACCGCGGTTCACGAGGAGGTGCGATCCGCCGTCTGGCCGCCGCCCCGATCAGGCCTGCTCTTCACGGGCCTCTGACGGGCGCGGGTCATGGGGCATGGGGTGCCGAAGGTTGTGGGCGCAGGCCGTCCATCATGACCGTGACGAAGCCGGCGGCCAGTTCCGGGGAGCTCTCGTTCGAGCGTGCGATCGCGTAGGCCGCCTCACCCAGCAACACCGTGGTGACGGCCGGGTGAAGGTCGGCTCTGATCGCTCCGGCATCCTGCGCCCGGCCGATCAGGTCGCGCAACGTGTTGCGGAGTTCGGCGCGCCGCAAGGTGGTCAAGGGGACCCGCAGGCCCTCAAGCTGTTCGCTCATGATCCAGTGAGCCGCTTGAAAGTTGATCAGTTCGAGCAGGAAACCGCGCAGCGCCGTGCCCGGGTCGTCTTCGGCCAGCGCCTCCTGGGCGCGTCGAATGAGAGGGCCGAGCAGGTCGGCGACGGCCGCGTCAATGAGCGCGTCCTTGGTGCCGAAGGCTCGTACGACCGTTGCGGCCCCCAATCCGGCCTGGCGGGCGATGGTCTCCACTGTGAGAGTCGTCTCGGGCCGGGTGAGCAGCGTTTTGGCGGCCTCCAGGGCAAGGCGCCGGTTGCGTACGGCGTCCGCCCGGCGCGGCTGACCCTCGACCGCCTTTGGTGTTGACATCTGAAATGCCCCTTCCACATCATTAACTGGAATGCTCATTTCAGTAATTTATGTGCCTGGGGAGGGCCCATGCAAGCACTGCTCACCGCCCCTGACTCCGCCGCCGGCGTACGGCTCGGCGAGACACGCGAACGCGCCGACCGGCACGACATCGACACGCTCGCCCGGAGGCTGCGGGCGGCCGACGCTCCCCGTCGGATGACGGTGACGCTCCGATGAGCCGGCGCATCCTGATCTCCGGCGCGAGCATCGCCGGGCTCACCCTCGCGCACTGGCTGAGCAGGCGCGGCTTCGAACCCACGGTGATCGAGCGCTCCCCGCGGCTGCGCGCCGGCGGTAACGGCGTCGACGTCCGCGACCAGGCCATCGAGGTGGCCGAGCGGATGGGCGTCATGCCACGCATCAGAGCGGCAGGAGCCGACGTGGTGGGTATGGCGTTCCTGGACGCCAGCGGCGAGCCCCTGGCTCGGATGGACCTGCGGCCCAGAGGCGACGAAGTCGAGATCATGCGCGCCGATCTGGCGGCCATCCTGCACGCGACCGCCAAACGTGGCGTCGAATACGTCTTCGGCGACTCCATCCAGAGCCTGCGCCAGGACGATGACAGCGTCGCGGTCACCTTCGAGCAGGGATCCCCGCGCAGGTTCGACCTGGTCGTCGGCGCCGACGGCATTCACTCCACGGTCCGCCGCCTCGCCTTCGGGCCGGAGACGCGGTTCCTGCGGTACCTGGGCCACTACTTCGCCTTCGCCGACGCCGATCCCGCCCTGGGCGAGAACCGCTGGGTCACGGCCTACAACGAGCCCGGCAGGATGGCCGGCGTCTATCGCTCGGGCAACCACACGGGCGCCAAGGCCAACTTCATGTTCCACCGTCGCGAACCGCTCCTCTACGACCACCGCGACATCGACCGGCACAAGGACCTCCTGCGCGAGGCCTTCACCGGCCTTGGCTGGCATGTGCCCGCGCTGCTCGACCGGGCCCTGGCCGACCCCGACCTGTATGTCGACTCGCTCGCACAGGTTCGTATGCCCTCTTGGTCGTCGGGCCGCATCGCTCTGGTGGGCGACGCCGCCTACTGCGCTTCCCCGGTGTCGGGCTGCGGCGCCCGGCTGGCCATGGTCGGCGCCTACCGCCTGGCAGGCGAGCTCGCCACCGCCGACGGCTACCACGAGATCGCTTTCCGCCGATACGAGGACGGTTTCCGAGATGCCGTCCGGCGCATGCAACAGGTCGGCCCCAACCTCCGGCTCATGATTCCCAAGAGCCGGCTCGGCGCCCGTATCAGGAACGCCATCGCCCGGTCACCGCTCCTGGACTCCCTGGCGGGCATCGAACGCATCATGAGCCCCAAGAACACCGACCCGCTGCCGGACTACGACAGCCGGGCCACCACCGCCCGCTGAGAGCCGGCGGAACACCGCGGGGTGCGGTCCGGGCCTTCGCAGGCCACGACCCACCTGGCGCCATGCCGGCCCGGGGTCACGGCTGATTGAGGACGCGGCGCAGTGCGGTGGTGGCGGCGGCGAATTCGGTGTCGTCCAGGAGCGTGCCGCCCCACTCGAGCAGCGGCCGCCGCGCCTGCTGGATGCGGGTGGCCATCTCGCGCCCGTGGGGGGTCAGGGTGAGCTCGATGTGGCGGCGGTCGTGCGCGGACGGATGGCGGTGGACGAGTCCGGCGCTGTGGAGGCGGTCCACGAGCCGGCTGGGGTTACCGGTCTCGGCGATGAGGCGGGCGCCGAGCTCTCCAAGGGTGAGGGGCTGGTCGTCGGCGAGAATGAGGATCGCCTCGGCCTGGACCACCGTGATGCCCAGCGGCCGCAGGGCCTCGCTGAAGCGTCGATTGATCTCTCGGTGCACGGCTTTGACCGCCAGCACGAACTCCAGCACCTGGTCCACGGAAAGGCATCCTACTTGAATCGATGACATGACATAGATATCGTGCGTCATATCGTTAGATGACATGACGCACATCTCGGAGAGCGATATGCGCAGCACCGTCCTGTCGCGGACACCGACGTTTCACTTCGAAGCCGTCCGGGCCCTGTGGTCGAGCCCGTACAACGGAGCCGACTACGGAGAGGTCGTCTCGGCGGTCTCCCGGGTACGCCCCGGCGACTTCGAGTCCTGGCACCGGCAATGGGCCCACCTGGCCATGGCCACGTGGGGCCGCGCCGATCGCCTGGGCGACCCGGTCTCGCGGGGCAAGGCCCTGCTGCGGGCGAGCAACTACATGCGCACCGCCGAGTTCTACCTGGCGCCCGCCGACCCTCGTCGCGTGGACTGCGCGAGCCGTTCCCGGACGTGGTTCGACTCCGGACTGGCCGCCCTCGGCGTGGCCGCCACTCGCTCGCGCGTACCGTACGAGGACGCGGAGATGGAGACGATCTTCCTGCGGTCATCGCGCCCGGACGCCCGGGACGTGCTGGTGGTGCACGGGGGCTTCGACTCGACGCCGGAGGAGTTGTACTTCGTCATCGGCGCCGGCGCGCTGGAGCGGGGCTTCCACGTGCTGCTGTACGAAGGGCCGGGGCAGGGCAACCTGCTGCGCGAGTTCGGGATGCCGTTCACGTCGCGGTGGGAACGCCCGGCCGCGACGGCGATCGACTCGCTGCGGCGGCACTGCGATCCCGGCGCGATCGTCGGGGTGGGGGTGAGCTTCGGCGGCCATCTGCTGGCCCGGGCGGCCGCGATGGAGAAGCGCTACGACGCGATCGTGCTGCTCGACTACTTCCCCGGCATGTTACGAGCCTTCGCCCACAAGATGCCCCGGCTGCTGCGCGGGCGGATCGGCGCCATGCCCGCCTGGCTCCAATTCCTGATCAAGCTGAACGCACGTTTCGACGCTGAGCTGCGCTGGGCGCTCGGCAACGCGCTGTGGACGTTCGGCGTGTCCACGCTGCCCGCCCTGGTCGCGGAAATGGGCAGGTACGACGACCGCGCGTGGGCCGATGCCATCGAGGCCGACGTCCTGGTGCTGCTGGGCGAGGACGAGCACTTCTTCGACAACCGCCTCGGGTACGACTTCGCCCGCCGGCTGACCGGCGCGCGCTCGGTCCGGGTGCACGAGTTCCCCGGGGCCGAAGGCGGCGCTCTGCACTGCCAGAACGGGGCCGTCCACCTCGCGCACGAGGTCATCTTCGACTGGCTGTCCACCGTCAAGGAGGCCGGCCGATGAGTGAGCCGATCAAGCATGGCCGGATGGTGGTGCGGCGCTTCGGCGACGCGGAGACGCTGGGGCGGGCCGAGGCGGTCACGCCCGTCCCCGGGCCGGGCCAGGTCAGGGTCAGGGTGCTGGCAGCAGGAGTCGGCTACACCGACGTGATGGCGCGCAAGGGCGAGTACCTCTTCCAGCGGGGACGGCCGTTCAGCCCCGGGTACGAGTTGGTGGGCGAGGTCGTGGACCACCACGTCGACGCGCCGCCGCCCTGGCTGGTGGCCGGCGCCCGGGTCGCCGCCTGCCTGACCCGGATGGGCGGCTACACGGAATATGCGAACCTGCCCGTGCGGATGCTGGCCCCCGTACCGGATGGCCTGGACACCCTGGTGGCGGCCGCCCTCCCGCTGGACTACCTGACTGCGCTGAGCCTCCTGGACCGGCATGGCCGGGCCCGCCCGGGCGACACCGTGCTCATCCACGGCGCTACCGGCGGTGTGGGCGACGCGCTGTGCCAGCTCGGCGCGCACCGGCGCCTGTCCATGTACGGCACCGCCTCCGCGCGCAGCCTGCACCTGCTGCGCGACTACGGCATCGTCCCCATCGACTACCGCCACCAGGACGTCGCCCAGGTCGTGCGCGCCCGGCATCCCGAAGGCGTCCGGATCGTCTACGACCACCTCGGCGGCGCCGCCCTGCGCGCCGGCCACCGCCTGCTGGCCCCGGGCGGCGTGCTGGTCAGCTACGCGTTCATGGGCCGGCCCGGACACGTGCTGGCCGACACCGTCCGCGGTGCGCTGCACAACCGCATGCTGAACCTCGTGCCGGGCAGGCGTACGGCCGTCTGCTCGCTGCCCCGGGAGATCGCCGCGGACCCGCCGCGGCACCAGGCACTGCTGACCCACCTGTTCGAGCTGGCGCTCACGCGGCGCATCCGGCCGCGGATCGGCGCGTGCTTTCCGCTCGCCCGGGCCGCCGACGCCCATCGGGCACTCGAACGACGGGACGTCCACGGAAAGATCATCCTCAACATGTTCTGACCCTGATTGCCAGGGCGCTGAACACACGTTTACTATTGTAAACGTGTGTTCAGCACCTTTGGCGGACCTGACCGCCCAAGCCAAGATCCGTAACGCCGCCATCGAGCACTTCGCCCGCGACGGCTTCCAGAAGACGAACCTGCGCGCCATCGCGGCCACCGCAGGGGTGAGCGCCGCCCTGGTCATCCGGCACTTCGGCAGCAAGGACAACCTGCGGAGCATCTGCGATGAGCACGTCCTGCAGATTCTGGTGCGGAGAGCCCGGACCGTGGCCGACATCGTTGGCGTGCGCGATCTGTCCGAGGAATATCTGTCGAACTCGGAGGAGTACCGCCTCCATGTGCAGTACATGGTGCGCGCGATCGAGGACGACTCCTCCGCGGCCACCACGTTCGTCAACACGCTGGTGGAGGAGACCGAGCAGATCTTCCGGGACGGGATCGCCAGCGGCTCGATGCGCCAGTCCTCCGACGTTCGGGCGCTGGCCGTGCTCACCGTGCTGGTGAGCCTGGCCACACTGACCATGGCGCCGCCCCTGACCCGCGCGCTCGGCTTCGAGCGGATGGGCCCCGACGTGCTGCAGCGCATCGGTCTGCCCATGCTCGAGCTCTACACCCACGGCTTGTACGCCGACGACACCGTGCTCAAAGCCGCCCAGACCGTCTGGGACGCCCAGCGGGGAGACGATCTCTAGTCCTCTCCGCATCACCACCACTCAAGGACACCCATGATGACTGTGACCGATGCCATTTCCATGGCCGGATTGGTCAAGTCGTTCGGCCCGGCACGGGCACTGAACGGCCTCGACCTCGTCGTACGGACTGGCGAGGTGCACGGCTTCCTCGGGCCCAACGGCGCGGGCAAGAGCACCACGATCCGGATCCTGCTGGGCCTGATGCGCCTCGACGCGGGCACCGCCCGGCTGCTCGGCGGCGACCCCTGGACACAGACCGCTGAGCTGCACCGCCGCCTGGCCTACGTGCCCGGCGACGTCACTCTGTGGCCCGGCCTGTCCGGCGGCGAGGCCATCGACCTGCTCGGCCGGCTGCGCGGCGGGATCGACCGGCGGCGCCGTGACGAGCTGATCGAGCGCTTCGACCTCGATCCGCGCAAGAAGGGCCGCACCTACTCCAAGGGCAACCGGCAGAAGGTGGCCCTGGTCGCGGCGCTGGCCTCCGACGCCGAGCTGCTCATTCTCGATGAGCCCACCTCCGGTTTGGACCCGTTGATGGAGGAGGTCTTCCGGCAGACGGTCCAGGAGGTGCGACGCACGGGTGACCGTACGGTGCTGCTGTCCAGCCACATCCTCTCCGAGGTCGAGGCGCTCTGTGACCGGATCACGATCATCCGCGACGGCCGCACCGTCGAGACCGGCACCATGGCCGAGCTGCGGCACCTCACCCGCACCTCCATCGACGCCGAGCTGGCCGCCCCACCGGACGGGCTGGCGGGCCTGCCGGGCGTGCACGGCCTGCGCGCCGACGGCTGCCGGGTACGCTTCAGCGTCGACGCCGCCGCGCTGGACCTCGCACTTCGCCACCTCACCCGGGCCGGCGTGCGCAGCCTGGTCAGCCAACCTCCGACGCTGGAGGAGCTGTTCCTGCGGCACTACGACCGTGCGGCCGCGAACGTCGAGGGCCGGCACGCGGAGGCAGGACGATGAACGCGTTCGCCGGCACGGGAAAGCTCATCCGCCTGGTGCTGCGGCGCGATCGTGTGCTGCTCCCGCTGTGGGTGGCCCTCATCTGCGTGATCCCGGTGGTGTTCGTCGGCGCGTTCACTGGGGCGTACCCGACGGCCGAGGCCCGCCAGCACTACTACGAGACCAGCGTCCACACCAGGGCCTTCACCGTCGCGTACGGCGTGCTGAACGGCTCCAGCCTCGGCGAGCTCGTCTCGTGGCGGTCGGGGTTCGTGACGTTCATGGTCGCGCTGTTCGCGCTGCTCACGGTCATCCGGCACACGCGTACAGAAGAGGAGGCCGGGCGGCGCGAACTGGTCGGAGCCACCGCTTTGTCGCGGCATGCCGACCTGGCCGCCACACTGATCGTCATCTGCGGGGCCGTCCTCGTCCTTGGCGTGGCGTCGGCGCTGGCGCTGATCGGCCAGGGCCTGCCCGCCGCCGGTTCCCTGGCGCTGGGGCTCGGGTTCACGGTGACCGGCTGCGTGTTCGCCGCGATCGGCGCCGTGACCGCGCAGCTCACGACGGGAGCGGGCGGCGCGCGGGCCATCGGGATCAGCGTGCTCGGTGCCGCACTCATCCTGCGCGGTGTCGGCGACATCGCCGCGCAGTCCGGTGACGGGCCCGCGTGGGTGTCGTGGCTGACACCGCTCGGCTGGGCGGAGGCGCTGCGGCCCTACTCCGGAGAACGCTGGTGGATCCTCACGCTCGCCGCGGGCACCGTGGTGGCGCTGATCGTGCTGGCCGTGGCGCTGTCGGAGCGGCGCGACCTCGGCGCCGGCATGTTCCACGCCCGCCTGGGCCCGGCCGCCGCCGGACCTCGCCTGAGCAGCCCGCTGGCGCTGGCCTGGCGGCTGCACCGCGGCCCGCTGATCAGCAGGATCGCCGGACTCGCCGTGGTCGGGCTCGTGGTCGGCGCGATGTCGGCGAGCCTTGGGACGCTGATGGACAACAGCGGCGCCGCGGCCCGAGAGGCGCTGGCGCGGCTCGGCGGTCCAGGCACGCTCGTCGACCAGTTCCTCGCCCCCATGATGACCATGCTCGGCCTGGTCAGCGCCGGCTTCGCCATCCAGGCCGCGCTGCTGCTCAGAAACGAGGAGCGCGACGGGCGGGCCGAGCCCTTGCTGGCCACCCCGGTGCGCCGGCTGCGCTGGGCGGGCAGCCACGTCGTGTTCGTACTGCTCGGCCCGGCGCTCGGATTGATCGCCTTCGGGACGGCCGCCGGTCTGGCGCACGGCCTCAACACGGGCAACGTCGCCCGTGAGCTGTCCCGCCTCCTGGCCGCCGCTCTCGTGCAACTCCCTGTGGTATGGGTGTTCACCGGGGTCGCTCTCGCCCTGTTCGGGCTGCTGCCCCGACGGGTCGCCGGCACGTTCGCGGTGGCCATGGTGAGCATGCTGTTCGGCTGGGTCGGCCTGGAGTTGCAGCTCGACCAATGGGTCATCAACCTGTCGATCTTCGAGCACGTACCGAAACTTCCCGGCGGGGTCATGACGGCCACGCCACTCATCGTCATGACCGTCGTCGCGGCGGCCCTCGTCGCGGTCGGCCTGGCCGGATTCACCCGACGCGACATGCCCACCACCTGAGCCTGGAAGACATCATGCTCCTGTCCGAGGACCGCTACGACACCTCCTCGGCCCAATCGACGCCACCCTCGAGGCCCAGGTGACCGTCATCCCCGGAACCGGCCACCATCCACAGCTCACCCATCCGATTGGCTGGCCCGCGCGGAGTCGGTCAGCGTTGCGGGCGGCGGCCCAGTTTGTCGGTCCAGCCGAACTCCTCGAAGGTCACCCCCGTCGTGTCCTCACCCTTCTCGGCGACCGCGTACTCCAGCAGCTCCGCCGTGTCCTTGTTGACGATCAGACGGACAGGCACCGGCCGGAACCGGTGCCTGTCGGATGTGTCTCGCGCAGTCAGGTGGCGGCCTGCGCGCTCACCTGCTGGAGGCGTCTCACCTCATCGCCGTTGGCGGCTCTCAGTGGTCGGCGACCGTGATCTTCACGCGGACGGAGCCGTCGTTGTCGCGGAGGCAACCGTTGGCGTCGTTGACGCGCAGCTGGAGGAAGCCTGCCTGGCGTGCCCGGATCAAGGCCCTGCTGCCGACCCTGTAGTGGTCTCCGTTGATCTTCGCGATCATCGAGCCGTGGGGGTGCCTGCTGAGGATCTTGCACTGCTGGTAGATCCTGCGGTCGATGTGCCTGGCGTAGCCGGCCGAGGACACGTAGGGGAACTCGCGGTAGTCGACCGTCCACCGGCCGCCGACGTAGCGGATCCGCACCATGTCACCGGGTTCGACGTACACGCCCGCGTGCTGCCAGCCCTTCTCGGCGCTGATCCATTTGCTTTTACCGTAGTGCGACGTGGCCGAGGCGGGTGAGGCGCCGGCGAGCACGCAGCCGCCGGCGGTGAGCGTGGCGAGGAAAAGGGTGGCCAGCTTCGATCGCATCTGTGAATGCCCTTCCGGGTCTCTTTTTCTTTATGGTCGCCGTACATATGGGTTAGATGCGCCGGAGGGAGGAAGGTTCGGAGCCTTGCCATATTTTTCGCCCCGAACATCGTCCCCCGCGAAAGGGATCGAAAGCCGAATAACACGCCCGTAGCCGGCTTCCCAGACCCTCAAGAAGGAAGGCAGGGTGCTAAATGGTCGGATTCGTCCAAGTTGGAGGAGTTCGAGCGCTGATCGCCGCTGCCGCCCGGAATTCGGGCGGCACCGGTACGTCCAGCACCAGCCACGTTCCCGGCAGGCTACCGGCCGGATCCCGGACGAGCGCAGGTGACGGCCCGTTGACCGGTAGCCGCAGACCCTGCGCCAGTCGCCCGCCGGCCGCCTTGACGCAGGCCTCGCGCCGGGTCCAGAGCCACGCGAAGCGTTCCGGCGACCCGTCGACGAACTCGGCCTCCCCCGCCGGGAAGAACCTGCGGGCGAACGCCGCCTGGTCGAGCTCGGGACGCAGCCGCTCCACGTCGACGCCCACACTGCGCCCATACGCCACGACCAGCAAGGCCAGGTCCCCCGAGTGCGACAGGTTCCACTGCACGTCGGGCCTCGCCGGCGCGTACGGCTTGCCGTGCCTGCCGACGGCGATCCGCACCTCACCGGGGCGAACGCCCATGCGCCGGCCGAGCACACGTCTCATGCCGGCATGGGAAACGATGAAGCGCCGTCTGGCGGCCGCGTCGGTGAAGTTCGCCGCCCGGGCGCGCTCGTGTTCGTCGAGCCAGCTCGCCATGCCGTCCAGGTCCGCCGGCCGGGCGGTCGGAATGCGCCAGATCTCCAAGTCTCGCCACAAGCTCACGATGCCCCCCGACACGTCGTCTGACGAGGCGCGGGGCACCGGGTCGATCGCGTCATCTCCGGACGATCGTGCCCTGGGAGAGACCCTGGAAGACGTTGAGATGGTGGATGTTCCGCGTGCCCTCCATGTACTCGATGCCGCGCGCGTCCCTGACGTACTTGTCGAGCAGCGGATGCTCCAGGCGCGCACCGGGCCCGAAGAAGTCGAGCGTGCGCAGGGTCACGTCCTCCGCCAGGCGGGCCGCGCGCGACTTCGCCGCGGAGGCGAGCGGGCCCATACCCGGATCATCCTGGTCTGACGCGACGGCGGCCCGGCGGACGAGCTGCCGCACGCCTTCGATGCGCAGGCCGATGCCGTCGAGCTCGGCGCGTTCCCACGCGGTGAGCGCACGCCGGTGGGCGCGCACGTAGTCGTGAGCGCCGCGGGCGATCCCGAGGCCGAGGGCCGCCACACCGGGCCTCAGCTGATTCAGCGCGCGAACGGCGCCGAGCAGTCCGCGCCTGGACGGCGACAGGTGCGCGCCGAGCAGCCGGTCGGCTGGAATCTCGACGGAAGAGAAGCGCACGTCGGTGACCTGGTTGCCGCGCAACCCCACCGTAGGGATCGGCGTGGCGACGAAGCCCGGGTGGCCGGTGTCGGCGAGCACCGCGACGACGCCGAGCGGACCCGGCCTCACCCGAGCGAAGATCACGCCGACGTCGGCGCGGATGGCGTTGCCGATGAAACGTTTGGCCCCGTTGAGCAGCAGGCGATCGCCGTCCTGGGTGAGCGTGGTCTGCATCGCACCCGCGTCCGATCCGCGTTCGGGCTCGGTGAGCGCGAAGAAGGTCCAGGTGGGACGCTCGGCGAGACGCCCGTAGAAGAGCTCCTGCTGCGCCTGGCTGCCGAGCCGGCTGACGAGCACCCCGGACATGGAGGGGCCCGGTGCGGCCAGCATCATGCCCGCGTCGGCGGCCCCGAACTCCTCGCAGATCGTGACCCGCTCCATCCCGCCGCCACCGAAGGAATGGCCGTCGAGCGTGATCGGATCGTCGTCGTACTCCTCGGGAATCGAGAACTTGGCGAGGAACCGCATGCCGGGCAGGTCGAGGAGCTCGTGCACCAGGTCAGGGGTGCGCTCCAGGTCGAGCGCCCACTTCGCGAGCTCCTGCGCCCACTCGCGGGCATGGGCACGCAGCACCGACTGCCGCTCGGTCAACTCGATCATTTCGCTGCCCTTCCGGTGTAGGCGTCGGCGAGGAGTTCGGAGACGTGGGCGCTCTGGCCTGGACCGTCGGCGCGAAAGCCGCTGCCGCCGAGCAGCCTCAGCAGCATGCGGTCCGCCAGCGTGATCCGCTGGTGGAGCGCCGTCAGATGGTCGTGGTCGAGATCGCCGGGCTGCGCTCCCTCGAGCACCGTGAGGACCTCCAACTGCTCGATCACCGCCTCGGCCAGCTGGGCCTTGACCAGCTGGAGCAGCAGCAGCGGCGACCCGTCAGACGTGCGCCCGCCCAGGTAGGAACGGCAGTGTTCGAGGAGCCCTTCGGACAGGCCGTAGCGCAGCCAGGCCAGCCCCAGGGTCCATGCGGCGTTCATCTCCGCCCTCGCCGGCTCGCGCAGGGCCACCAGTGACCGCCCGTGCAGAGCCACCTCACCGAGGCAGGTGGCCGTGGCCTGCTCGCCCGCCACCTCGCGCGGGACGAGGGCATGGCCGGCAGGACCGTAGACGACCCTGCCCGCCGCCGGCCCCGCGTGCAACAGGAGCGCCGCGGCGACCAGCCCTTCCGTCCTGGCGGTGGCGCGGATGGTCGCGTAGGGGAGTTCGTCGTGGGAAGTCATCACGCCTCGCCTTGGGTGTCGAGTGTGCAGATGCTGAGGTTGCCCATCGTGCGGTCGTAGTCGGCGACGGCGACTCGCCGGCGGTGCCACCCGGGCAACGCGGCGGCCAGCGCCACCCAGACCCCGGTGCAGGGCAATCCGGGCGGCGCGACCCTGATGTGCTCGAACTCGTTCGGGAGCGTCGCCGCCAGGCCCCGTCCCGCGACCAGCGCCGTATGCCCTCCCAGCTCAGCGGCGAGCAGGCCGGCCACCCGCTCGGGGGGAATCTCGGTCCAGTGACGCACCTCGAAGCCCTCCGCCAGATCGCCGCCGTCGGTGAACACCAGGCCCGCGGCGCAGTCCCGCAGCGGCACGACCTCCTCCGACCCGGCCACGTCATAAGGCAGACTCCGCTGGTCCATCACCATCAGCACGCAGGTCGACGCCCCGTACGTGCGAAGGATCTTCAGGGCGGTGAAAGGCGCGACCACCCCCTGGTCCGTCACCCCGAGCGGGAAGGGCTCTCCGGGGAGCAGGTCCGCCAGGAGCGAGGTCGGGGACCGGACCAGATCGGTGTCGGGCACGGCGGTCGCCAGGGCGAACATGTCGACCGGCACCGGCAACGGCCCCAGCTCCGGGACCACGGCCTCCGCCATCTCCGCGTAACTGTTGAGCCGGGTGGACAGGTAGCCGGGGCGCGGAGGCAGGCCGTACAGGCCGGTGACGTCGTGGACGTAGCTGTTCATCAGCTCGTGGGCCCTGCCGGGGAGGAACGGCCGTCCCTCGTGGAACATCCGGGTCACGATGCGATGCAGCCGCACGCTAGCCCTGCTCGATGACGTAGTCGGCGAGCGAGCCGACCGTCTCGAAATGCCGCTGCTCCAGCGTGTCGGTGTCGAACTCGACCCGCAGGTCGTCCTCCAGCCGCATCAGCAGCTCCAGCACGCTCGTCGAATCGAGTCCGAGGTCGTCGAACAGGCGGGTCGGCTCGTGGATTTCCGAGCTTTCCCTGCCGAGCATGGCGGCGAGGGCGCCCGCGATGGCGCCGGTGATCGCGGAACGCTCGATCTCCTGGGTTTCGCTCATGAGCTGGTCTCCTTACGTGGGATGAGTCGCTGCCTGTCCAGCAGGTCGCTGACACCGTCGCGGTCGCGGACGAGGTGGGCCACACCGTCGACGACCAGGACCTCCGCGGGATGCCCGTGGCTGAGGAAGAGCACCGGCGACGCGCTGGGGCCGTACGCGCCGGAGTTGAACACCCCGAGCAGGTCCCCGGGACGCAGGTCGGGCAGCTCGACCGCCTTGCCGATCGTGTCGTTGGGCGTGCACAACGGGCCGGTGACGTTCCAGGGGCCCGATGGCGGGTCGGTCCGGTTGAGCAGCCGCATCGGGAAGTTGCGCTTGACGAACGACCCGATGCCCACGGCCGCCATGTGGTGGTTGGTGCCACCGTCGGCGATCGCGAACCGCTCGCCCATCGAGGACTTCACGTACCGCACGCGTACGACGTAGACACCGGCCGGCGCGGTGAGGTAGCGGCCCAGCTCCATGATCATCCGGGTCCCGGGATGGTGTGCGGCGAACCCCTCGATGACCGGGTTGAGCAGGCCGGCCAGGACGTCCACGTCGAGGTCGCGCTCGCCGTCGAAGTAGGCCACGCCGAGCCCGCCGCCGACGTCGACGATGTCGAGGGGAAAGCCGAGCTTCTCCGACAGCCGCTCCGCCATGTCGAGGATGAGCGCCGTGTTCTGCGCGACGACGTCCTCGCTGAGGATGCGGGTCCCCATGTACGCCTGGACACCGACGATCCGCACGTTCGCATGTCCGCCCACGAGGTGCGGCGCTCCCAGGAGCTGCTCCTCGTCGATGCCGAACTGGCGGGGCTTTCCCCCCATCGTCAGCTTCGAGCCCTTGACGGAGAAGGCGGGATTGACGCGGAGCACCACGGCCGCGGTCCGGCCTCGTTCGGCGGCGAGGCGGTCGATCAGGTCCAGCTCGCCGAAGGACTCGCACACGATGGCGCGCACCGGCGTGTCGAGACAGGCACGCAGTTCCGCCTCGCTCTTGCCCGGGCCGAGGAAGATGATGTTCTCGGGCGCGATGCCGGCCCGCACGGCGGTGGTCAGCTCGGCCAGGGAGGACACCTCGGCCCGTGCGCCGTACGAACCGAGCAGGGCGCAGATGGACAGGTTCGGGTTCGACTTGAGCGAGAAGAAGAGCTCGAGCCGTGCGTGCAGGCGGGCGCGCAACCCCTCGTACTGCTCTCGCAGGGTGTCGCCGTCGTACAGGTAGAGCGGTGTGCCGTACCGGTCGGCCAGCTCACCGATCCCGATCCCCTGGACCTGGTACGCCGTCATGTCAGTCTCCTCACGATCTCGTGGTCGAGGGCGGTCCGGGCATCGTGGCCGTCGGCGATCAGCAGGCCGTACAGGCGCCCGTCGAAGGAGGAGCTCTCCCGTGCGGCGGCGTTCACCGTGGCGAAATTGTTGACGAGCAGGCCGGCGCCGCCCGGGCCCTCCAGCAGCAGACCGGCCAGCTTCCGGCGCAGAACCCGGTACGGCAGGCGCTCGCTGAGCCGCAGCGGGTACTGCCTGGCCAGCGCCACCTGCCCCGGCGCCATGAAGCGCTCCTGAAGGGGTAGCTGGTAGGTCGACATGTTGTGGCGCGCGTTGATCTCGACCACGGGATACAGCCGCCCGCTCGTGTCCACCATGGCGTCCACGCCGACCACGCCGTAGAAGCCGTCCCGTGCGAGGATCTTCGCCAGCCGCTGGGAGGACTCCTCCAGCTCGGCCATCTGAGCGGCCGTGATCGTTGCCGGGATGCGGTGCCCCTTGTGCACGCCGTTCTCGGTGATGGCCTCCTTGACGAAGTCGAAGTGCGCGTTCGCGTCCGGGCTGACGGTGAACTGGTAGTTGAGGTCGGCGGACTTGGCCACCCACTCCTCGATGACCAGCGCGACCGTGTCGTCGCCGGACTTGGCCGCCCGGCGCCGGATCATCGCGTGCAGGCGCTCCAGTCTCTGCCGGTCCTCGACCACCACGATGCCCTTGCCCGAGACGCCGAAGGCGTCCTTGATCACCAGGCTTCTGCCCTGGTCGAGCAGGGGCAGCGCCTCGTCCAGCGCGGCCTCCAGCTCGGCCATGGTCTCCGCCGTCCGCCCGGCCACCTGGCGCAGACCGGCGTCGTCGGCGGCCCGGCGACTGTAGATCTTGCTGTTCACCACCTTGCACACGTCGGCCCGCGGCGTGACCAGGGGCAGCCCGGTCGCCGTTGACAGCCGCTCCTCCAGGATCGAGGTGCCGTGCGGGGCCAGCCGGACGCCTTCCAGCGCCGACAGCTTTTCCACAAGGCCAGGGTCGTCGAGCGCGTCGAGCGTCACGGTGCGCCCCGGGTCGTTGCGCGCGACAGTGTGAATCCGGGGCAGGTCGACACCCAGTTCGGCCAGATGGGCGACGTAGTCCTCGTCGGGAGCCTCCTTGAGGATCACGTGGTCGTGAGGACCCGCCAGGAGCAGGGTGAACTCGTCCATCCGGTTGACGACGGCGGCTCCGGCGGAGAAACCCGGGCGGGGAAGACCCTTCTCCCCCACCGCCCACTGGTTCTCGACCTCGAAATTGCCGACGAAGGCCAGCGGTGTGTCCGGCGAACCCGTCAGCGCCGCCTTGACGCGTTGGAGAAACATGAGCATGCCTTTTCAGTGTTCGAACACCATGGCGGAGAAGAACCCGCCCAAGCCCACGGCGGCCATCACGTACCGGTCGCCCGGCCGTAACCGGCCGAGTTCCTGCGCCGTACGGAGATTGATGAAGGAGTCGGCGCAGAAGCAGTGACCGGTCTCCGGGACGTTGTCCAGCAGGACACGTTCCAGCGGGAAGCCCATGAGCCGGCACACCCGCACCCAGGAGACGCGGTTGACGTTGTGCGGCAGGATCAGGGCCACGTCGTCGAGGGAGATCCCGGCCCGGTCGACGGCGGTCGTCAGGACGTCGGCCACCGCGTTCGGATAAACCTGCTGGAAGTCGGCGTTCACCTCGTCAGGGAGCACGTAACCGGAGTTGAACCTGCCGTACGTGCGCGTGGCGTATCCGAGCACACGGTCGTGCCCGCCGCCGACGCCGACCAGGAGCGCCGCCGCCCCTTCACCGTTCACGGCCGCGCCGGGCACCGTTCTCGCCATGGTGGTGAAGGTCTTCTCGCCGGTCAGGATCAGGGCGAGGGCGTCAGGATCGGCATCGGCCGCCAGCAGCCGGCCGGCGAGGTCGACCGCGAGCAGCCCCGACGCGCAAACCTGGTGGACGATGGTGAACGCCTCCGCCCGGCGCAGCCCGAGCGCCCGCCTCACCTCGTGAACGTCGCTCCTCGGGTAGACGGTCGCGACCGGCATGCTCCGCGCCTGGATCACATAGCGAACGCGGTCCTCCTGGCCGTGCAGTTCGCTGAGCTTGCCGGCGGCGGCGAGCATGAGGTCGTAGCCGGTGCCACCGGGCTCGCGACGGATGTGCGAGAGACCGAAGAACCGTTCGAACGCCCTGAGCTGCGCGTCCGTCAGCCCCAGCTCGTCCTGGAGCGAGGCGATCGCCACGCGTTGCGGCGGCAGGTGGACGGCGACTTCCCGCAGGTCGGTCATCGCTGTTCCACCAGCGTGCTCAAGTGCTCGGCCAGCGCGTCGATGGTCTCGTAGTCCCAGGCCACGGTCGGCTCTATCCGCAGATCCAGATGGTCCTCGATGTCGCCGCACATCGCGAACGTGTAGACCGAGTCCAGTCCGTACGTCGCCAGCGACACCGAAGGACTGATCTCCGACGGATCCTTGCCGAGGTAGGACGCGACCCGCTGGGTCAGCCAGCTACGCAGATCGTCCACGGACGTCTCCTTCGTTCATGTCACCCGGTAGCGAGCGCGCACGGCGGGCGTGAGGTCCTCGTGCAGGGCCCTGAGCTCGTCCTTGGCGAACAGGTCGCGCGTCAGCCCGCGCTGGATCTTCCCGCTGGTGGTCCGCCGGACCTGGGACGGCCTGACCAGGACCACACCGCCGACCGCGACACCGAAGTCACGCCGGATGACGCTGCGGATCTGCGCGGCGAGGCCGGACGGCGTCATCTCCTCCAGGGCGTGCGCGCGGCACTCCTGGACGATCACGATCTCCTCGTCGGGGGTGGGCACCGTGAAGACCGCGCCGACCCCGCGAGCGAGCGCCGGGTGCGCCGCGCGCACCGTCGCCTCCAGATCCTGGGGGTAGAGGTTCTGCCCGTGGACGATCAGCACTTCCTTGATGCGGCCCGTCACGTAGAACTGACCGTCGTGGGTCGTCCCGAGGTCGCCGGTGCGCAGGTAGTCGCCGCCGCCCCGGTCGCTGGTCGCTCCGAAGACGGCCCTGGTCGTGTCCGGACGGTTCCAGTAGCCGCGCGCCACCTGGGGACCGCGTACCCAGATCTCGCCGATCTGCCCGTCCGGCAGGATCTCGCCGTTCGCGGGGTCCACGATGACGACCTCGTCGCGGGCGAGCCCGCTGGAGACCAGGTGCCGGGTGTGCTCCTCCGTGCCCGCCGGTGAGGCGGGCACGAAGTGGCCGAGGGCGAGTTGGAAGGCGTCCACGCAGGTGGTCACCGGGCCGTGCCGAGGGTCGGAGCAGCTCACCGCCAGGGTCGCCTCGGCCAGGCCGTAGGCGGGGAGCATGGCCATAGGATCGAGCCCATGAGGCCGGAAGCGCTCGACGAAGGCCTGCTGGGTCGCGGCGCGGATCGGCTCCGATCCGTTCAGCACCTGGGTGACCGAGGAGAGGTCGATCCCGGCCGCCTGCGTCTCGGTGACCACTCGCGCGCAGAGGTCGAAGGCGAAGTTGGGGGCGGCGGTGAGGTTGACGCGGTGCCGGTCGAGCAGCCGCAGCCAGGCGTACGGCCGCTTGACGAAGGCCAGAGGGGACATCAGCACCGTCGTGGCGCCCAGGCACAGGGGGGTCAGCAGCAGGCCGATCAGCCCGAAGTCATGGAAGGTCGGCAGCCAGCCGCCGAAGCGCGTCCTTGGTGTGGCACCGGTCAGCCGGCAGAAGAGCTCGGTGTTCGCCCGGACGTTGCCGTGGTCCACCATGACGCCCTTGGGGTCTCCGGTGGAGCCGGACGTGTACTGCAGGAAGACCAGGCTCTCCGCGTCGGTCGTCCCCGGGTCGGCCCACTGCTCGGCCGGCGGGAGTGCTCCGTCGACGGCCAGGCAGGTCATCGTCTCCAGACCGGCGTCGCCGGCCCACTCCTGGACGGCGTCCAGCCCTGCTCGCTCGGCCAGGGCCACCTTGACGCCCGCGTCTCTGGCGATGCCCGCCAGGCGGGCCTGGTGGCTGCGGTGACCACCGGGCGGCGGCGCAGGAACCGCGATCATGCCCGCGTAGACGCAGCCGAAGAAGGCGGCGACGAAGCCGAGGCCCGGCTCGTTGAGCAGCAGGACCCGATCGCCCGGTTCGGCGTGCAGGTGGAGCAGCGCGGCCACGCGGCGCGCGGTCCGATCCAGCTCGGCGTAGGTGAGGCACTGGTCGCCGGCGGCGTCCGTCGGGTCCGTCGCGAAAACGACCGCCTCCTGGTCGCCGCGGACGACGGCCCAGTCCCGCAGGAGTGCCGTCAAGGTGTCGTGGTCAGGCATGCAACCCTCCCTGATGGGAACATGATGGGATGATTTCGTCCGGTTCTCGGAGGCGACAGCCGCGTTCGGGCGGCCCAAGGGCTATGCCTGATCGGCTTCACAGCCCCGCCCGGACGGCCGCGTACCGGACCCGCGTGTAGAGCGTGTTCAGGTCGTCGAGTTCGGCGTGGGGCGAGAGGAAGTGCGCGGGCACCTCGTTCGCCACCCGGGTCGAGGCCGGCACCACCGCGTCGGCGCCCGGGCCGCTCCTGCTGCCCGGATCCGCCCAGCTCTCGGCGGCGTCCAGGGCGGTCAGCAACTCGCTCACGTTCGCGGACGATGGTCGCCTGGCCACGAACACCCCCCGCGACAGGTATCGTCCGGGGCCGGCGGCGAGCACCGAGAGCAGGGCCCGGTCGGCGAGCGCCTCGCAGGCCAGGGTCGTCACGACCGGCCGGTCGTCCGGCCGCTCGGCGAGCGCCTGCTCGGGCCGGGCGCCGCACCGGGGACAGGTGACGGAACGCAGGCTGACCTGGGGATCGAGCACCCCCGGTGGCGCCGGGATCGAGGGCGGGACGAGCAGCAGCGCCCGTGCCTCTCGCCGGGCCATCCGCTCGGTGATGGTCGCTGCCTCACGCACGGACGAGCTCCTCCAGACGCGGCCGGGCCGCCGCGCGACCGCGTTCGACGGCCTCGACGCCGAGCCCGGTCAGAGCCGCGGACGAGCGCTCGTCCAGGCGGGCACGGTCGGCGGCGCCGAGCCCCGAGGCGACCCACGAGGCGATCGCCCGGTGGAGCATCCAGTCGGCGCCGGGGCCCGCGCGTTCACCCGCGTCCGCCCCGAGCATGTACGCCGCGGCCCACAACTCCCGCGCGTACGCGGGGACGTCACGGCGCGGCAGGGCGGCGAGGATCCGCCGGGGATCCAGGCCGATCAGGGCGGACCAGTCCGCCCAGTACCAGCCGAAGGGATGCTCCACGGGCTCGCCTGCACGAAACAGCCGCAGGAAGCACCGGGAGTCGATGAGCTCGACCGCGAAAGTCCCCCGCTCCCGGTCGTCCCACGTGCGCCAGTGTCCGGGGGCGAGGTTCCTGTCGCCCGCGTAGACGGTCGCGTGGAAGGAACCGGGATGTCCGGCCAGGCTGGGCGTGTCCTCATGGTCGACCAGGTGCGGCACCGCGGCCAGCACGGGCAGTCCGCGCTCGGCGCAGAAGAGCGCGACCATCTCGTCGTCGTCGCGGATGTCGTCGCTGATGGGAGCGAGGTACGCGGCCAGCTCCCTGGCCCGCTCGGCCGGGAGCACGAGCCCCTGGGTCGGGATCCACTCCGCCTGCGACAGCGGCGCCCACGCGGAGCCGGCCGCCGCGGCCCGCCTGACGAAGTACGAGTTCTGCGGGCTGTTCCAGTTGGAGTAGAGGGCGACGGCGTGCCGCGGCCGCGCGCGGACGGCATCGGCCAGGTGGGCGGCGAATCCGGCGCTCAGCCGTACGTCGTCCTGCAGGACGAGATGGTGGGTGGCATCGTCGGGCACGGCCGCCCAGGCGCGCTTGGCCGTACGCAGCGGGCTGGGAGTTCCCGACGGGTCCGGATCCACGATCACCCGCGCCTCGAGCGGGGCACAGGAGGCGAGCAACGAGGGAACCCGGTCGGCCCGGCGTGGATGATGCATGATCGCGACGCTTATGCGGATGTCCATGAAGATCCCACGCGCTCTTTCTGCTCGTCGGCGTCGATCAGGTCCTCGACGGGCACGAATCTGCACCCGCTCACCATGAGGGTCTCCAGGATCAGCGGGAGCGCCTCGATCGTCTGCGAACGGTCGCCGCCGCCGTCGTGCAGGAGCACGACGGATCCGAAGTCCGTGTCGCCGATCACCTGGTGGGCGATCGCCGAAGCGCCGGGCAGCGCCCAGTCCGCGGCCTCGACGTCCCAGAGCACGGTGGTCTGCCCGTGCCGGGCCAGCCACCCGAGCACGTCGGCGTCGCGGCCGCCGAAGGGCGGCCGGAACAACGTCGTGACCTGCCCGGTGATGCCGGCCAGCACCTCGGCTGTCCTGTCCACCTGGGCGAGGACCTCCTGCCTGGTGAGGTCGGGCAGGTAGGGATGTGACCACGTGTGGTTGCCCACGCTGTGGCCTTCCTCCGCGATCCGCGCCACCAGGTGGGGATGGGCCGCGGCGTGCAGCCCGAGACAGAAGAAGGTGGCGGGCACGCGGTAGTGGCGGAGCAGGTCGAGCACGCGCGGCGTGTGGTCGGGGTGGGGGCCGTCGTCGAAGGTGAGCGCCACCCTCGGGTGCACGCGGCTGCCGTGCGGCAGGCACCGGCCCGAGGCGACCTGCTCGGCCTCGACGAGCGCGGCCGATTCCAGGTCCTCCTCGATCCGCTGGTCGAGCCCGGTGAGCGTGCCCGAGTCGAGGACGATCCTGGTCAGGCGTGACCTGTCGGTACGGCCCAGCTCCGCCAGGACGACCGCTTCCGGCGAGCCGAACGCCCGCCGTAACGGCTTGACGTCGCCGTCGGCGCGGTAGACGTCGAGTCCCGCGGCCGTCAGATGACCGTCGACGACTCCGTTGGTGGTGTCGATGACGCACATCAGCGGTTCGCGTCCGGCCAGCCGGAGGAGGCGGGCCACGACGTCCCCCACCCCCACGGTCTCGAGGCGGAGCGGGGGCACGACGTGGGCTCCCGCGTGATCCAGGACGGCCAGCTCGTACGCGTCCTTCTCCCATCCGATGCCCGCGTACCACATCGGTCAGCCCTGCCGGAGCTGGACGGGCTGGCCGTCCCGCCGGGCCGACGTGTACGCCGCCTCGATGATCTCGGCGGTCGAGACGACGTCGTGGAGGGGATCCGCCCACGACGCGGGTCGCGCGAGCCGGGCGGTGAAGTCGGCGAAGAGGTCCGCGAACCATTCCTCGTGGGTGGAGCTCCGCGTGGGCGACTCCAGGGATCGCTCCTCGTCACCGCCGGGCCCGGTCAGCACGGCGGTGCCGTCCGTGATGGTCACCGAGGAGGCGGGGCCCGCCAGGGTGTAGTGGTTCGTACGCCTGTCGCCGACCCAGCTCAGCTCGATGTCGGCGATGCCCGAGGGGAAGTGCAGCCGCACCTCGATGGCCTCGTCGAGGCCTTCGCTCTGCCAGCGGGCCACGGCGGAGACCTTGGCGGGTCGTTCCCCGAAGAGGCGGGCGGCCATGTAGACGCAGTGCGAGCCGTGGTCCAGCAGGATGCCGCCGCCGGCGATCTCCGGGTCACGCCGCCAGTCCGGCCGGTAGGCGTCGTTGCCCCTGGCGTGGGTCTGCCGCTCGATGCGGAAGCACAACGTTCGCGGTGTCCCGGCGCCGGCCGCGCACTCCTCCAGCAGCCGCATCATCGGCGAGAACAGGTAGTTGTGCGCCGGGTAGAGCAGCCGCCCGGCCCGCCTCGACGTTTCGGCCAGGTCGAGCGCGTCGGCCGCGCGGAAGGCGACGGGCTTCTCGCAGATCACGTGGCTGCCGGATTCCAGCGCCGCCAGGGCCAGGCCGCGGTGGTGACCCGGCGGTGCGCACACGTCCACGACGTCGGGCGCGTGTTCGGCGCTCAGCTCGGCGAGCTCGGCGTACGCGCGGACGCCGGCCTGCCTGGCCGTCTCCTGCCTGGCCGGCGACGGGTCGACGACGGCGACCAGGTCCACGCCCGCCAGGCGGCGGTAGGCCGACAGCCGGGCCGCGCCGGCGACGCCGAAGCCCGCGATCGCCACCTTCATCGGGTCCCTCCTGCCAGAGTCGCGCGGATCACGCCGGCGGCTTCGCGGGCGAGGTCGTCGTCGACGTTGAGCGGCGGGTAGAGCCGCAACGTGTTGCCGCCCGTCATGACCAGGACGCCCGCCTCCAGCAGGGCGAGGAACGTCTCGCGCAACACCTGGCCGGACACGGGCTCCTTGGTGGCCTTGTCGGCCACCAGCTCGATGCCGATGGCCAGGCCAAGCCCGCGCACGTCTCCCACCAGCGGCGCCTCGTCGGCCAGCGGGCGCAGCAGTTCGAGCAGTTCGGCTCCGAGCTTGCGCGCGTGTTCCGCGAGGTCCTCCTCGACGAGCACGTCCGTGGTGGCGGCCACCGCCCGGCAGGCCATGGGGAACGCGCCGAAGCTGGAGGAGCTGGCGCTCGGGTCGGAGAAGGGCGCGGCGGACATGTGGGCGGCGGTGGAGATCACCCCGGTGACCGGGTACCCCCCGCCCATTCCCTTGCCCACTGTCACGATGTCCGGGGTGACGTCCTCGTGCAGGTAGGCCATCGGCGCTCCCGTACGGCCGAAGCCGGTCATCATCTCGTCGGCGATGAGCAGGGCGTCGAACTCCTCGGCCACCTCCTTGAGCGCCGCGAGATAGCCGTCGGGCGGGACGACGTTGCCCGACCGGCCCTGCACGGGCTCGACCACGATGGCGGCGAACGCCCCCGTCGATTCGCGTTTGATGACGTCGCGCGCCAGGTCCACGCACGCGAATCCGCAGGAGGGGCTCTTCAGCTTCAGCGGGCAGCGGTAGCAGTTGGCGTACGGTGCGCTGAAGTTGCCGGCGGGCAGCGGGCCCAGCCAGGCCCTGGCTCCTGACGTGAGCGCCAGGCTGCCCATCGTCTTGCCGTGGAAGCCGCCCCAGAAGGACAGGAACTCGTGTTTCCCCGTGACCGACTTGGCCAGTCGCAGGGCCGCCTCCACGGCTTCGGTGCCGCCGCTGTAGAGCTGGATGCGGTCGAGGGGCTCGCTGAGCACGCGGCTCAGGGCGTTCACCATGTCGAGCCGGGCGGGCGAGCCGAACGCGCCCGCGGGGGTGCCGGTGAGCTGGGCGGCCAGCGCCGCGACGTATCGGGGGTGGGAGTGTCCGATCGAGTTGACGCCGCCGGCGCCCTGAAAGTCCACGATCTCGTGCCCGTCGGCGTCCGTGAGCATGGCGCCTTCCGCATGCTCGACGCAGAGCTTCGACCACAACATCACGGCTTGCAGGCCGGGCCCGATGACCCGCTGCTCCGCGGCCCAGTGAGCGTCCGACCTGCTGCGCTCGGACGTCAGTCCCATTGCCATTTTCAGGCCCTTCCAGGTGTGTGTGCTCCAGCGTGCCGACTGTCCGGACGGGACATAAGCGGCGATCGGCCGGGCGAGAGGGCATACCCGAACGAGCCGGTGCCGCGGAACCCTCGCCCGCCTAGGGTGAGGAGATGGATCACGCCGGGCTGGTCGCCCTCGCCGCCGCGGCCGCCGTCGAAGCCGGCTCGCTCCTCGTCACCCGTTACGGCCCCGGCGTCAGGACGCGGGCCAAGAGCGGCCGGCATGACGTGGTGACGGAGGCGGACGGGCAGGCCGAGTCGCTGATCCGCACCATGCTGTCGGCGTCCCGTCCCGACAGCGTGATCGTCGGTGAGGAGACGGGCGCGAGCGGAGCGGGCGAGGTCGAGTGGTACGTCGATCCCATCGACGGCACGCACAACTTCGCGCGCGGTCTCGGGCTGTACGCGGTGTCGATCGGAGTGTCGGTGCGCGGCGAGCCGGTCGGCGGAGCCGTCTACGAGCCGACGCGCGGCGAGTTGTTCACCGCGGCCGGCGGCGTTCTCCGCATCGATGGCCGGCCGGCGCCCCCGCGCGTCGCGGAGCCCGATCCGCTGCCCGTCGTCCTGACCGACATCCCGACGCCGGGAGCCCTGGACCCCGCCGAGGCCCGGTTGCACGCGGAGCTGGTGGAGACGGCGGACGTGCGCAGGATCGGGTCCTCGGCGCTGGCGCTCGCCTACGTGGCCGCGGGCCGGGCCGACCTGGCCGTGAACGCCGACGTGTTCGTCTGGGACGTGGCCGCCGGGCGATCGCTGGTCAGGGCGGCGGGAGGGGGTTTCGCGGGAGTGCCTGGGGAGCCGGGAACGGAGCGCCGGTCCGGTTTCGTGGCCTGGGGCCCGCTCTTCGCCGCGCACGGCAGGCGGCTGTCGGACCGCCTCGCGGAATTCGCGGAGCTCGCTGTCCGGAACTCGTCAAATGCCTGGCCTTGCCCAACAACGACCGTATTTGATGCGAGTCATGACGCCGACCTTTCCTGAAGGCACAGATACCGCACCGATCAACGTCGCGATTCTCGTCGGCAGCGAGTTGCTTCATCGAGGTCTGGAGACCGTTCTGCGGCAGGTCCCCATGGTGAACCTCACGGTCGACGGCGACGCCTGCGATGTCCTGATCACCACGGAAGCGCTGCCCGGCACGCGCGGAAAAGACGTCAAGACCATTCTCCTGCTGGACGAGGCCCAGGTGACCCGCCCGGAGTTCACCCTCTCCTCGCAATTCGACGGTTACCTCATCCAGGAGGAGATCACGGCGAATCAGCTGCGCGACGCCCTGCACCGGGTGGTCGCGGGCGAGCTCGCGATCCCCGACCGGTTGGCGCGGGAGTTGCTCACGCGCGCGTCAGGCCCGCCGTCCGCGGCGGACGCGCCACAGCGCCGTCCGCCGGTCAGCCTCACCGCACGGGAAAGCGTGACGCTGTCCCTGCTCGCCGACGGCCTCAGCAACCGGCAGATCGCGCGTCGCCTGTCGATCTCGGAGCACGGCGCGAAAAGGCTGGTGGCCAGCGTGTTGCTGAAGCTGGACTCGCCCAACAGGACCGCGGCGGTCGTCACGGCGATCAAGGCCCGCCTGATCGAGTACGCCTGAGACGCGGCGACAGCGGCCGGAACATACGCTCGCGCACCATCCCCTTCCACACCCCGACCGCGCCCACGACGTCGTCCAGCACGTGCGCGGCGACGTATCTGACCGGGTCGAGCGGCGGGCGGCGCTCGACCCACTCGGCCAGCGCGGGCAGCACCAGCGCGGCGACGAGCGGGAGGCGCAGCCGGGGGACGGCGATCGCGGCGGGCAGCGCCAGCGGCCACCACACCTGCGCCACCGACGTTCCGGCCAGGCGGCCCGCCGTCAGCGTGTCGGCGGCGGCCAGCGCGGCCGCCCGCGCCGGCTCGCCGGGCAGTTCCCTGGCCAGGCCGGCCGCGTGGGCGGCCACGCAGGCGGCCGCCAGGCCCGCGCGGGCCGCCCGGCCAGGGGCGCACACCGCGGCGGCCCAGGCGAGGACGCCCCACGCGGACGCGTCGAGCGCCGGAACGGCGCCGGGGTGCCTGCGCTCCAGCGCCGCCACCGAGGTGCCGTACTCGACGCGGCGGGCCAGCCAGTTGCCCGGCCGGACCCTGTGACGGTGAGCGACCTCGGCGCCGGGCTCGTAGCGGACCTGCCACCCCGAAGCGACCAGCCGCCAGACGAAGTCGACGTCCTCCCCCAACGGGAGCCGCTCGTCGAAACCGGTGCCCGCCGCCGCCCGCCGGACCACGAGCGCCGCCGTCGGCACGTACGGCACCAGGCCGTCGGGCCTCACCACCGCGGCGGTGTCACCCATGTCGAGCGCGGAACGGGCGGCCTCGTAACGCGACAACCAGCCGCGTTCCACTCCGTACGACACGATCCGCGGGGCGACCGCCGCCACCTCCTGGTCGGCGAAGTGCGGCAGCAGCCGGTCCGGCCAGCCGGGTTCCAGGACGCAGTCGGAGTCCACGAACGCCACGTAGGGCGTGGTCACAGCGGCAAGACCGGTGTTCCTGGCGGCGGCCGGGCCGCCTTGCGTGTCCCGGCGCACGTAGGTGGCCCCGGCATCGGAGACGACCTTCGACACGGCCTCGTCGTCAGGAGAACCGTCGTCCACCACGATCACCGCGAGCCCGCGCAGCCCGGCCAGGCACGCGGCCAGCTCCCGCGCCCGCCCGTGCACGGGGACGACAACGGTCACCTCAGCCTCCGTGGGCCCGCCCGCTCCTGGCTCCGGCCGCAGCAGGCCCGCCTCCACCAGCAGACGGGCGAGTGCGATATGCGCGCCGGAGACCGGCCGCCCGGCCCGCCAGCGGGCGACCTCGCCGGCCTGGGCCCGATCGAGGTGCAGCACCCGGCGGGGATGGCCGCCCACGAGGACGCGTCCCTGCCCCAGGACGCGCGTGCCGGGGTCCAGCCGCGGGATCACGCGTACTCTCCGAGCCGAGCCACCTGCACGTCGTGGGAGAGCTGGTCGACCAGCAGCCGTTCGACGCCCCACAGGTACCGTTCGATGGCGTCGGGAGGCATGTACGTGGTGTCGGCGCACAGCGACAGCAGGACCGCGCCGGGATGCCCGGGCGTGTCTCCCACCTGCACGAAAACCGTGACGCCGTCCTCGTCGGTGCCGTCCGCCCAGCCGAACTCGGAGGCGGCCGGGGCGCCGGGCCGGATCACCGGCGCGGACGGCGTCCTGTAGTCGTTGAAGAAGGAGCGCAGCTCCGGATGCCCGCCCCTCTCCTCGCCGAGGTCGGCGATGATGTCCCAGGCCTTGTCCGGATCGAACCTGCCGTGGCGGTAGGCGCGGATCGACGATTTCCAGGTCGCCCGGATCACGTCGGAGAACGCCGGGCCGGCCACCTCGAGCAGCGCCGGGACGTCCTGCGTGAGGGTGCCCACGGCATGCCGCAACTCGGCCGGGATCCGGTTGCCGGCCACGAGCAGCAGGCCCACCTCAGCACGGCCGGTGACCGCGCCGAGCATCGCGGCCGCGGCGGCCAGGGCCACGGTCGAGTTGCCGACCCGGTGACGGGCGGCCAGCGTGTCCAGCGCGGCGGCGGCCACGTACGAGCTCAGGCCGGCCTGCCGGTAGCGGGGCGTCTGAGCGGGCCCGGCCGGCCGCGAGAAGTTGGCGTGCGGGAAGGCGCTCAGCGTGGAGCGGACGTTGGCCAGCGCGGCGGACTCCATCCGCCGCCCGGACGCGGACTGCTCCGCGGCCGCCACATCGAGCGGCTGGGCCGCGGGCACGGGTTCGGGCAACGGGCCGCCCTCCGCCCGGCTGCCGAGCATGCGCTCCAGCTCCGCGGCGAGCAGCCGGATGCTCTGCAGATCCGTCGCCATGTGGGTGGCGCACACGACGACCGCGTACGGCACGCCGTCGCGCGCCGCCACGACCGCGCGGAAGGGCGCGTCGGCGGCGTGGTCGAAGTCCGCGTCACGCAGCCGCTCCGCCAGCGCGTCCACCTCGTCCTGGCCGGCTTCCCGCTCGTCCAGGACGCCGACCAGGATCTCGCCGGAGGCGAGCACCCGCTGCGTGAGCCCGCCCTCGTCGGTGAAGACCGTGCGGAGGGACTCGTGCCGCGCGACCAGCTCGGCCGTCGACTCCAGCACGTCGTCCAGGCCGATCCCCTCGGCGACGGCCAGCGGGCAGGCGACGTTGTACGGCGTGCCGTCCGGCATCTGGCGCAGGTCACGCCAGACCTGCCGCTGGCCCCACGTGGCGGGCCCCGTTTGCGCGCGGGTCCCGGTGAAGGGGACCTTGTGCCAGGTCAGGTCGTTCATATGCCCTCCTCGGTCGTGGCCGTCAGCCGGACTTCCAGATACATGGCGTTGAGCTGCGTCTCGGGTTCCGGCGCGTGCGGGCCGGTGAACATCGGCCGGAGATCGCCGTCTCGCGCCCTGGTCACGGCGGGCAACGTCGCCTCGCCGTCGTGGCCCGCGGCGCCGTGCCCGTCCGTGAGGGCGTCCGCCCAGGTCTCGCTCCGGTCGACGGCTCGCAGGTCCTGAACGTCCAGCCGCGCCACGGCCCGCGTCCGGTACGCGAGCGGCCCCGTACCCTGCTCGATCGCGACGGCCATGGGCAACACCGCCCGCGGAGTCAGCCATTCGCAACCGAGCACGGCGAGCGTGGGCAGATCGCTCTCCTCGCCGCTCACGCTCCAGTGGTCGAACGGCGGATCGGCGCCCGCGGCACCGCAGACCGGGCACGGCACCACCCGCATCACCACGTCGGGAGCGGGCGGGCGGATGACACCCGGTGGCTGGTCGGGGGCGATGAGGCGGTTCAGCCGCGCCTCCCTGCGGGCCATCCGCTCCGCCACAGCCCGCAGGTCCTCAGCCGGCGACATCGGCGGTCCTCCTGACCGAGAAGCCTTCCAGACACGCCTCCGTCAGCGCGGCGCGCTCTTCCTGACCGAGCTGCGACCGGTCGGCGGGCCGCAGGCCGGACTCGACCCAGGTGGCCAGGGCCGGCCGGAGCCACTCCGCGGGACCGAACGCGGGAGTGTCCGCGCCGAGCAGGTATCCCGCCGCCCAGACCTCGGCCCGCACGCCCAGCCCTGGGACCACGCTCGGGTCCATGCCGATGAGCGGCGCCCAGTCGTGCCAGTACCAGCCGTACTCGTGTCCCGCCGGCTCCTCCGTGTGCGGGCGGGTGAAGCGGAGGTAGCAGCGCGAGCCGCGGAGTTCGACCACGTGCTCCCAGGGATCCGCCCGCTCGAACCTGGCCGCCAGCGCGGCGTCCTGTGCCGGATCGCGCGCCCAGTGCGCCGCCGGCGGCGGGGTCCGGCCGGCGAACACGGTCGCGTGATACAGGTCCTCGTGCGCGGTGAGGGATTCGGCCTTCCCCTTCTCCACGAGGTGCGGGATGGTGGCCAGCATCGGCGCGCGCCGCTCGCGGCAGAACCGGGCGATCATCTCGTCGTCGTCGACGACCTCGTCGGGAATCGGCGCGAGATAGCGGGCCAGCGCGCGGGCCTGCTCGGCGGGCATCAGGAGGGCGACGGCCGGCGCCCAGTCGGTGCGGGAGAGCGGGGCCCACGCGGCGCCCGCCGCCGCGGCCCGGCGTACGAGATAGGAGTTCTGCGGGCTGTTCCAGTCGGAGTAGAGGGCCACCACGTGCCGCGGCCTGGCCGCGACGGCGGCCATGACCTGCGCGGCGAAACCGTCGCAGAGCAGCGCGTCGTCCTGGATGACCAGGTGGTGGGTGGCGCCCTCGGCCACGGCGGCCCACGCGCGCTTGGCCGTGCGCAGCGGGCTGCGGATGCCCGACGGGTCGGGATCGGTCACCACCCGGGCCACCAGCGGCAGGCAGGCTCTGACCAGGGCGTCCACCAGGTGGGCGCGGGCCGGATGATGCATGATCGCGACGCTGACCTTCATCGTTCCCCCTCGGGGAAGCGGCGGCGGACGAATCCGCGCGTGAGCAGGGGCGCGACCAGCACGCCTACGGTGTTCAGAGCGGCGAGCGTCCAGTAGAAGCCCTGGACGCCGACCTCTCGCGCGAGCAGCGCTCCCACGACGACGCCTCCCAGGAAATACGGGATGTTCAGCAGGAGCGCGAGGACCCCGCCGCCGATCTGCTCGACGACCACGATGGCGGTGACCGTGATCCCCATGCACCCGTACGTGAGCCCGACGATGCCGAGGAAGAGCTCCGTCTGCGCGGCGACGTCGGGCGTCCCTGCGACCAGCGAGGCCAGCGGAGCGCGAGGCAGCCACACCGCGAGGGCCAGCACCGCGTAGGTCAGCCACGCCAGCCCCATGCCCGCCTTCATGACCGGCAGCACCAGGTCGGGCCGGCCGGCTCCGCGCAACCGGTTGATCGTGATCGCCGTCGCGGAGCCGATGGCGGTGGACGGGACCAGGATGAGCGTCTCCAGGGCCACGGCGACCGAGAACCCGGAAACGACATCGGGGCCGAACGGCGCCACCACCCACATCAGGCCGAAGTTGCTCGCCGCGATCACCAGGAACGAGATCGTGATCGGCCCGCCGGCGCCGGCCAGGTGGGCGACCGCCTCCGGCCGCCAGCCGAGCCTTTCCCTCGATCGCCATACGTCGGTCCTGGCCAGCGCGACGACGGCGTAGGAGAGCGCGGCGACGGCTCCGGTCGCCATGGCGATCGGCAGCGCGTACATGCCGAGGCCGGTGCCGAACCCGAGGACGGCCACCGTGGCGATCTCCGCACCGGCACCCAGCAGGACCACACCCGCCGCGCTGCGCGCGTGACCGTAGCCCCTGAGGCTGGACGAGCACAAGGACACCGGCAACCACAACAGGTTGGCACAGCAGATCCAGCGCACGAAGGACACGAAGTTCGCCGTGGAACCGGGCGGCACGTCGAGCAGCGAGGCGATCCAGGGGGCGCCCGCGATGACGGCGAGAGCGACGACCGCCCACACCGCTCCTCCGACGACGGCCATACTCGCCGCCGAGGGCAGCACGTCCTGGGGTCGTCCCCGGCCGCGGCTCAACGCGGCGGCGACCTGGTTGCTGATGTCCAAGCCCATCTGCAAGGCGATGAAGAGGAAGGCGAGCGGCATGTAGAGCGATCTGAGGTAGAGCGCCTCCTCGTCCACGCGGCCCATGATGGCCAGGATGATGAGCGGCGTCACGACACCCACGATCTCGCCGTACAGGATCGGAGAAGCCAGGCGGGCGATCTCCAGGCGGCCCGCCCACGGAACGGGCTCAGGTGGACGAACGACCTGCGCCACGATTTCCCCTTCCAGGCGAATGCAAAACACGCTGCATTTCGGCAACCATAGCCATGGCGGAGAAGGGCGACCAGCTGGCTGAACGGCTATGCCCGTTCAGGGTCCTATTACCGGAATAGGGAACAGGTTAAGGTGCTGGGCATGCAGGAACCAATGGGCGTCGCGATAGTGGGATGTGGATATGTCGCCGACTACTATGCGACCACTCTTCCCAACCACCCGCAGCTCAGAGCGGTCGGCGTCCATGACAGAGATCCGGAGCGGGCCGCGGACTTCGGCCGCCACCACGGCATTCCTGTTTTTGCGTCCATGGCCGACCTGCTGGCCGACGAATCCGTCCGCATCGTGGTCAACCTCACCAATCCGCGAAGCCATGCGGACGTGACCAGGTCTGCTCTCGAGGCGGGCCGGCACGTTTATTCGGAAAAGCCTCTCGCCCTTTCTCTCGCCGAGGCGCGCGAGCTCGTGGAACTGGCCGAGTCCCGCGGCCTGACCCTCGGCGCCGGCCCGTGCACCCTGCTCGGGGAGACGGCGCAGACCTTGTGGCGTGCGCTGCGCGACGGTGTCGTGGGGCGCCCCAGGCTGGTCTACGCCGAACTCGACGACGGGGCCATCCACCAGATGCCGTACTGGACCTGGGTCAGCGAGTCCGGCGCGCCGTGGCCCTACCTGGACGAGTTCCGCGTGGGCCCGGCCCTGGAACACGCGGCGTACTACCTGAACTGGCTGACCGCCTTCTTCGGCCCGGTCACGGAGGTCACGTCGTTCTCGGCGCTGGTGGTCCCCGGCAAGGTGCCCGGCATGACCGGCTGTGACTTCGCGCCCGACTTCACGACCGCGACCCTGCGCTTCACCTCGGGTGTGATCGCCAGGCTGACCTGCTCCACGCTGGCCCCCGAGGACCGCGCGCTGCGGATCATCGGCGACGAGGGCGTGCTGTGCGTGACCGAGTGCTGGGACTACGGTGCCGGTGTCACCCTGCGGGCGGTGGTGCCCGCCGAACGGCGGGAGACGTGCGATCACTATCTCGAGCCGCCGCTCTCCTTCCCCCTGGTCCGGCCGGCCGACTACCCCCACCGCTACCGGGAGCCCAGGGAGGACATGCACGACATGGACTTCGCGCGGGGAGTGGCCGAAGTGGCCGACGCCGTCACCGAGCGCCGCAGGGCCCGCGTGTCAGCCCGTCAGGCCCTGCATGTGCTGGAGATCATCCTCGCCATGACGGAGTGCGGCACGACGAAGATCGAGTCCACGTTCGAGCCCGTGACACCCATGCCGTGGGCGGGACTTCCGGCATGACGGTGCTCGGCTGGGGAGTGCTGGGAGCGGCCCGCATCGCTCGCTCGGACTTCCTGCCGGCGGTGGCGGCCTCCTGCGTGGCGCGCCTCGCCGCCGTCGGCGCCCGCGATCTCGGCAGGGCCACGGAGATGGTCGAAGGTCATCCCGGCGCCCGGGCGTACGGTTCCTATGACGAGGTCCTGTCCGACCCGGCCGTCGACGCGATCTACGTGGCGCTGCCCAATTCCCTGCACACCGAGTGGACCGTGCGCGCGCTGGAGGCCGGCAAGCACGTGCTCTGCGAGAAGCCGATGGCCAGATCGTCGGCCGAGGTGAAGGAGATCGCCGCCGCCGCTGCCGGTCGGGGCCGGCCGGTGGTGATGGAGGGGTTCATGTACCGCTTCCACCCCCAGTACGACACCCCCGCCTTCACGGCGGTCCTCGCCGAGCTCGGCGAGATCACCACCGCGCACGCGCACTTCTCCGTTCCGCTCGAGAAGCCGGACGACTTCCGCCTCTCCGCCGAGTTGGGCGGCGGAGCGTTCTGGGACCTCGGTTGCTACTGCGTCCACGCTCTGATGTGGCTGCTCGGTGACGTGGCGGAGGCCCGCGGCACGTTCACCGGCGATCCGGACGTCGCGGGTTCCGCGTCGCTGCGCTTCGCGTCAGGCGCGACGGGCACGGCGTCCTGGGGGTTCACCGGCACGTTCGCCGAACGGCTCCTGCTGGTGGGCACCGCCGGCGTCCTCGATCTGGAGCTCCCCTTCCTGGCGTCCGGAGCGGGCTCCATCCACCTCGCGACCGCTCACGGCGACCGGACGTGGACCCCCGCGGCGGCCAACCAGTTCCGGACCCAGGTGGAGCACTTCACGGCGGTGGTCAGGGGAGCCGCGGACCTTCGCATCCCCCTCGCGGAAACCCTGCGCTGGGTGACCGTCGCGGAGAACCTGCGCTAGGAGAACAGCCTTCCGCGCAGGCCTGCCGCGCGGACACGGAGCACAACCCCGCGTGATCGTGGCGACGCACGCCATCGGCCCGGAGCCGGACCTCCTGAGCGGTCGCGTTGCTGCATACCCGCTTTATACCAGGGGCCGCTAGAAAGATACCTGCGTTATACCGAGGACTGTTAGAAAGCATTTACTCCAGGCGTTTCCACGTTCAAGGAGCGGAATCAAGCACCCCGTGCACCCGGACGATCCAGCGGCGAGGACCAGTAAATCCAGCCGGCGACGTGCGACGTCCGTATTTCTCGGCCCAGCTGTTCAAGGTCTGCATTCGAGAGGAGACACGTGTACGCATTGATTGAATGGCTCAACGCCTGCATGCGTGGTGGACTGATCAGCAGGACACAGCAGGAGGTCATCCTGCTGCTCGCCGCCGGATGGACCGATGAGGCCGTCGGCAACAAGCTGGACATCTCCTCGCGCACCGTCCAGCGGCACGTATCCCGCACCATGACTCTCGTGGGCGCGCGGAGCCGCCTCGAGCTCGGCATTCTGCTGTCCAGCCGCGCGCAGTCATGGGTGATGCGCAGGGCCCGGACGAACCGGCGATCTTTCGCTCTGGAACCGGTGACCGGCTGAGGGGACTTACCGGTGCCGCCCGGGTTCCGGGCGGCAGTGGCGATCAGCGCTCGACCTCTCCGCGGATGAACTTCTCGACGTAGTCGCGGGCCTGGTCGTCGGAGTACTGCTCGGGTGGTGACTTCATGAAGTAGGAGGATGCCGACAGGATGGGTCCGGCGATGCCGCGG